>DHOF01000033.1:355-10542 GCA_002411615.1 Ruminococcaceae bacterium UBA5397 | reverse complement strand
GTCACGGATGACGGTACTGGTACCACCGTATCTTTAGCCGGAAGCATGGTTTTTCCAATCCGGTGATGCTTGCAAAGGGGCAAAAAGTTTTCGTTTATAATCAAGGAGGAAAGGGATATCGAATCGAGAATCAGATTAAGACACTGGTTTCTGATACCGCTTCTCAAAACATTGTAACAGCGGATCTCGCTTCGAATGGAGCTTATGCGCTGATTTTGGAAGACTCCGGGTATTGCGGCAAACTGACCGCTTATACTAAAGATAATAAAGAAGCTTACCATTATTGGTTTTCCGATGCTTATCCTACGGCGATTGCGCTTAATGAGGAGGGAAACCGTGCAGCGGTCACAGCGGTCACTGTGAATAACGGCGTTTTGCAGAGCAGCTTTTATCTGCTCGATTTTAATAGCACCGATCCCGTTACCCCTGTAGGGACTTATCCAAATACAGTGTTTACAAAAGTCTCCTACCAAAATGGCAGTATTACTGCAGTTGGAGATACTCGGACTGTCGTGATGTCTGAAAAAGGAAAAGAAATTGCCAATTATGATTATCAGGGCGCAAAATTGGTCTGCGCTGCACTCGATCAGAATCGGGCGGCACTCTGTCTTTCTTCTTTCGAAAATGCTTCAGCAGTCAAGCTTGTAACGCTTTCCAATCAAGGAACACAGGAGAGCAGCATTGATGTTGATTCTCGGGTGATGGCAGTTTCACTTTATGGCGATACACTGGCCGCACTTTTGGATGGACAGGTCCGCGCTTATTCTGTTTCCAGAGGAACACAGACAGGCTCCTGTGATACAAAGAGCGATATGCGGGCAATCGCGCTCGGTTCCGAAAAACAGGTCTATTTGCTGGGCGTTTCCGAAGTGAGCTGTGCGACATTTCAAGCTTCGACAGCCTCTTCCGGCGTTTCCTAAGGCTTCGAACCAAGAAAGGAGATCGATCTTTTGACAGTATTTGATGGAATTATGCTGATTCTTTTCCTTTTATTTGCGATAACAGGAATCCGGCAAGGCTTTTTGCATTCCGTTTCCGGTTTGGTCAGCATATTGCTGGCGTCACTTTTGGCTCCTTCCGTTGGTTCTATGGCAATGGTATGGATCGGAGACCAGCCGGCAGTTTCTCAAGAAGATACAATGATTCACCACATGGTGGTAATTGGAATCTCGTTTTTGATACTGCTGATTATTGGGAGTGTCGTGATGCGGATTTTAACGGCGCTTGTCCATCTTCCGGGGTTGAAGCTGCTCAACCGGGTTTTAGGAGGCGTTTTTGGTGCGCTGCAAGGCGGCGTATTGATCCTTTTGATTTGCGCGTTGGCAAACTTTTGGATTCCAGAAGCAGAAAAACGAATTCCGCAATTTCGGTCTGAAATGGTTACCCAATCTTCTGTTTATCAGTTTGTAGAGGAGAAAAATCCGTTTTTATTTATTTATCAAAATGCGATGGAATGGCAGAAAGAGATGAGAGAGAAAATATGACATACCATAATAAAAATCTGAATATTCCAAATGCTTTAACAGTATTGCGAATGATTTTAATTATTCCGTTTGTTATTTTTTATGTGAACAAACAATATATTCCGGCGGTGGTGGTTTTGATCATTTCCGGCATTACAGATGCACTGGATGGCTTTATAGCCCGCAATTTTAACCAATTTACGGAGCTTGGAAAAATGCTGGATCCTCTTTCGGATAAACTGACGCAAGGCTCGGTTGCTCTTTGTCTTGCGATTCAGTATCCGATTTTGCTGCCTTTCTTCCTGATCTTTATTATCAAGGAAGCCGGCATGGTGATTGCGGCGCTCGTTCTGATCAAAAAGAGAAAAAAGCCCTGTGGTTCCAAATGGTATGGAAAAATTGCAACCATTTTGTTTTATATCTCTTTTGTCATCATTGTAGCTATGAGAATCTGGGATATTGATAATATGACACTTACGGTCGTTTTGCTCAGCATTACGGCATCCTTTATGATTTATGCGCTGATTCGCTATTTTGTCATTTTTCTTTCTATTCTTAAAAGCGATGATCCGGAAAACCATTTGGATATCAATGAGGTGATGGATAAACAGATCACATCAGACCGAAAAGATTAAAAAGTTTACATTTGATTTGAAAAGAATACGAAATATTCAAAATTTATTGATATTTCGTCTTTCATGAGGGATTATAATAAATTAACTGCTGAGAGGAGTGGTGAATAAGTATGTTATGTTCTAGATGCCATAAGCGGCCGGCAGTGGTCTTTGTTTCACAGTCAGCGGATTCCAATGATACGCAGGGACTGTGCCTGGTTTGTGCGAAAGAACTTGGGATCAAACAGGTTGATGACCTGATGAATAAGATGGGAATTACCGAGGAACAGATGGAAGCAATGGAAAACGAATGGGGTGCACTCATGAATCCCGAAGATACCGATGGGGAAGACGGTAACGATTCGTTTACCCCGGGTGGTGCGGCAACTTTCCCGAACTTTCTGCAAAATGTTTTTCACGCTGGTTCATCCGGAAGTGAGGATGATTCATCTTCTAATGGGAGCGGTGCGAGAACGGGACAAAAAGAGAAAAGGGAAAAACCAAAGAGTAAGCGTAAGTACCTGAATGCTTATTGTACCGATCTGACCGCTAAAGCGCGGGCAAACCAAATTGATGCCATTGTTGGCAGAGAAAAAGAGATTGCCCGGGTCATTCAGATTTTGTCCCGCCGGACAAAAAACAATCCATGCCTGATTGGGGAACCTGGTGTAGGCAAGACAGCCGTTGCAGAAGGGCTTGCTCTGAGAATTGCTTCTGGAGATGTACCTGCAAGACTGCGGAAAAAAGAGATTCATCTGTTGGATTTGACTGCACTGGTGGCGGGCACACAGTTTAGAGGCCAGTTTGAGAGCCGGATTAAAGGGCTGATCGATGAGGTCAAGGCAGAAGGCAATATTATTCTCTTTATTGACGAGGTTCATAATCTTGTTGGTACGGGAGATGCCGAGGGCAGTATGAACGCTGCCAATATTTTAAAACCTGCGCTTTCTCGTGGAGAGATCCAGGTAATCGGTGCGACTACTTTTACCGAGTACCGTAAGCATATCGAAAAAGATACGGCTTTAGAGCGTCGCTTTCAGCCTGTAACGATTGCGGAGCCTTCTACGAAGGAAGCAACCGAAGTGCTCAAAGGCATTAAACCCTATTATGAGAACTTCCATCGTGTAAGAGTCAGTGATGATTTGTGCCGCAGAGCGGTTGTACTTTCAGAACGCTATATTACGGATCGTTTTCTGCCCGATAAGGCAATCGATCTTTTGGACGAGAGCTGTGCCTGCGCGGCACTGCGGAATAAGCCGATGGAGGAATACGATAGAACTTCGGAGCGGCTGGATGACTTGCGCAAGGAAGAAGAGACACTGACTGCTGAGGGAGCAGAGCCGGATTATAAAAAGCTGGCCGAAGTTCGTACGGAAATCTCTAAATTAGAGCAAAGAGAAGTACAGTTGGCACCGCTTGCTTTGGGAGCACCGGTAGAGGAAGCAGATCTTGCGAAAGTAATCGAGCTTTGGACCGGAATTCCTGCCAGCCGGATTCGTGAAAACGAGCTTAAAAAGCTTGCACATCTTGATGAAACGCTGAATCAAAAGGTAATTGGTCAAGAAGAAGCTGTTAAAGCACTTTCTGATGCAATCTGCCGCAGCAGAGTTCAGCTGAGCCCTCGTCGCCGCCCGGCAAGTTTTATCTTTGTTGGACCGACAGGAGTCGGAAAGACAGAGCTGGTCAAGGTTTTGTCACAGGAATTGTTTGATACACCGGAGACGCTCATTCGCCTTGATATGAGCGAATTTATGGAGAAGCACAGTGTTTCCCGTATTATCGGTTCTCCTCCGGGATATGTGGGTTATGATGAGGCCGGACAGGTTACAGAAAAGGTCCGCCGTCGTCCTTATAGCGTGCTCCTTTTCGATGAGATTGAAAAAGCGCACCCGGATGTAATGAACATTCTGCTTCAGATTCTTGATGAAGGACGAATCACAGATGCGCACGGCCGCACGGTCAATTTTGAGAATACTGTGATTGTCATGACCAGTAACGCCGGCAGCAATTTGAAAGAAGGCAGCCTTGGCTTTGCTAGAAGTGACCAAGAGATCACCCGCGAACGTGCAATGAAAGGACTTTCGGAGTTTTTGCGTCCGGAATTCCTGAGCCGTGTAGATGAAATTATTGTTTTCCGTCAGTTGAGTATAGATGATTTTCAAAAAATTGCTGCTCTCATGCTCAATGAGTATGTTGGAACACTCAAGGAACGTGGGACTATTTTCACTTATGATGAGAAAGCCACCCACTGGCTCGCGGAGCATGCTCATGGAAAAAAGAGTGGCGCACGAGACCTGCGCAATCTGATTCGCAAAGAAGTGGAAGACCGTTTAGCAGCGGTGATTATTGATTCCGGCGATGTGACATTGACCGGGGTTTCGCTGACGACCGATGAAAACGGAATTAAACTGAATATTCTAAAATAAAGAAATCAAGAGCCGACAAGACCAATTAAAAATGGAATTGTCGGCTCTTTTCTTGACAATCGAAAAACAGGTGTTAATATAGAAAGACAGAAGAATTGTTAAGGAACAATCCCAAAAATGAAAAGGAAGCAATTGCTTATGAATTACCATTTTGATCAAGTGGTCGATCGGAGAGGAAGCAATTCCATCAAATATGATTTTGCCAGAGAATTGGGAAAACCACAGGATATACTTCCAATGTGGGTAGCAGATATGGATTTTCCTTCACCGCCGGAAGTTCGGGAGGCACTGCATAAAGCTTGTGATTATGGCGTTTTTGGTTATACACAGCCGAAAGAACTTTATATGGAAGCGGTTTCCAACTGGTTTCTGAAGCAGCATGGATTTTGTCCAAAAGCACAGTGGCTGGTTTTTTCGCCGGGTGTTGTGTTTGGACTTTCTGCTTCGGTAAGGGCATTCACTGAACCGGGAGATTCTGTTTTGATTCAGCAGCCCGTTTATGAGCCATTTGGAAAAGTTGTCGTTGCTAATGACAGAAAACTTGTTATCAATGAACTGCGTCTTCATGAGGGGCATTACGAGATCGATTTCGAGGATTTTGAAGAAAAAATTGTAAAAAATCATGTAAAGCTTTTTCTTTTCTGCAGCCCGCAAAATCCGGTTGGACGTGTCTGGAAAAGAGAAGAATTAATGCGGATAGGACAGATCTGCCTTGCGCATCAGGTATTAGTCGTATCAGACGAAATTCACTGCGATTTTACTTATCCGGGATTTTCGCATATTATGTTTCCGTCGTTAAACGAAACTTTGGCACAGAATTGTGTTCTCTGTACGGCACCCAGCAAAACCTTTAATCTGGCAGGGCTGCAGGTGAGCAATTTATTTGTCCCGAATGAGTCCTTGAGAAAAAAGCTCAGAGAAGAAATCAGAAAGACAGGCTATGTGGGGCCAAATCAGTTGGGGACAATCGCCTGTGAGGCTGCTTATCGGTATGGCGACCTGTGGCTCAAAGAGTTGTCTTCCTATCTCAAAGAAAACCTTGATTTTGTGCGGAAATATCTTGACGAAAAGCTGCCGCAAATTCATCTCATTGAGCCGGAAGGCACCTATTTGCTTTGGCTTGATTTTCGTGCATTGAAGTTATCTCCATCTGAACTAGATGATTTTATCACAAAGAAAGCACGATTGTGGCTGGATGATGGTCCAATTTTCGGACAGGGCGGAGAAGGCTTTCAGAGAATGAACATTGCTTGTCCGCGTTCCATTCTGGAAATAGCGATGGATCGTTTGAAATGGGCAATCGATGGATTAAATTAGGAGGGGTTTTTATGCCTTATATACCAACGGTTGATGAGGCCAGAAAGATTCTGGAAAAATACAACCAGGATGCGTTCCATTTGCGGCACGGAGAGATTGTTTCGGGAGTCATGGGATATTTTGCAAAGGAATATGACCCTGAGCGGGTAGATTTTTGGCGTGCTGTAGGGATGCTTCATGATCTTGATTTTGAGCGCTGGCCGGAAGAACACTGCGTAAAGAGTCAGGAACTGATGAAAGAATTGGATTTGGATCCGGAATTGATTCGTGCAACGGCGAGTCATGGATGGGGAATCCGTGTGGATATTGAACCTAAATTGATGATGGAAAAGGTACTGTATGCGGTCGATGAGCTGACAGGTTTGATCGGTGCGGTTGCTCTTGTAAGACCAAGCCGCAGTATTATGGATATGGAACCGAAATCCGTCAAGAAAAAGTTTAAAGATGTAAAGTTTGCAGCCGGCTGTTCTCGGGATGTCATTCGAAAAGGTGCCGAAATGCTCGGCTGGACAATGGATGAATTGATCTCAAAGACGCTTCTTGCTATGAAGAGCCTAAAAGAGACCATTCCGGATCTGTAAACATGAAGATCGTTATTATTGGGGCGGGATTTCTTGGTGGAGATTATCTGATCCCCGGATATCAATTATTGACTTCTGATCTCTCGAAAGAGGTACGTGCAGTAAAAGGCAGCTTCGAAAATTTAGAAGAGCGCGAAAAGGAGCTCCCTTTTCCTTTGAGTGCCGGAAATGGCCGCGAGATTTTAAAGCAGTTTCAGCCGCAGATGATTGTTTTTTCTCCTCCACCGGATCAGGCAAAAGAAATTGCGGAAAATACAATTTTTCCGTATTGCAAAGAGCGGTCGGAACAGAATTTGTCTTTGCCGGAAATCGTTTCTGCGATTCCGGGGCTTTCTGCAGACTGGTTTTCTGAAAAATTAAAGTTTCCCATTTCTGCTGCAAAGATCATGCCCAGTATGGCGGAACCGATCGCCGGCGTCGAAGCAGGCGCTTTGGGCGCAAGCTTTGTTTCTCTTTCTCAAAATGCAGGGGAAGATTTTCGGCAGAGGGTGCAGACTTTGCTTTCAAAAACTGGAGAAGTCTTTTTCCTCAGTGACCATGATGTTATTTCACTTTTGGCGGTTAAAATCAGCAGCCATCTTTGGAGTAATGCGGCTATGGATATCTGTGATGCGGCACAGTCCTGTGGACAGCAGATTTCTACCCAGGAAATTGGTTCTGCGGTGCGGTTCTATCATCGTGAAAGAGAAGTTGATGCACAAAAATCTGTCTATCCGTGCGGAGAGGATGGCTTACCAAATTGGGCTCGCCATTTTCTTGATTCAATGGAGAATGCATGGTTTTCCGGACTTCGTCAGTATACTGCAAAACAGGAGCTTTCAATTTCATTGGAAGAGGCTGAGCGAATCAATCATCTGTCTTATGAGATGAATTTATTGAATGTACAGTTGGAGTCGAGAGAAAAGCTGCTTTTAAACATCAAGCATCATGCAACATCGGGGGGGCTTTTGGAAAGAGGCTGTATGCTCTATGAGGAAACTTTGTCGGGACCGCTAAGAAGAGCAGTGGAGCAGGCGATCCGAAGTAGTTCTCCAAATGAAGCGTTTTTGTTCTTACAGGATGAGATTGACGGGATTACCAAAGCGGTGCGAAGGCATGGAATAAATTTGAAATAATAGATAAAAAGGAAGCCGACAGAATGAATTCTGCCGGCTTCCTTTTTATGATGCTCCATTGAGCTTCAATAATGATAAAATCTGCTTTTTATAATCTAGAAAGGTAGAGGTCAGGGGAAAATCACTGGAGCGTGGACGCGACTGAGTGATTTTTATTTGGGCGGTAATAGTCGACGGTGTACCGGAAAGAATATAAATGCGGTCAGAAAGAAGAATTGCTTCGTTGATATCATGGGTGATAAAGAGGGTGGAAAGTTTAATCTTTTCCATCACGTTCAAGTACCAGTGATGAATAGCACTTTTGGTAATCGTATCTAGAGCTGAAAATGGTTCGTCTAAAAGGGCAGCGCCTTCACTTGAAAGATAGGTTCTTAAAAGAGCTACCCGCTGCCGCATCCCGCCGGAAAGCTGAGAGGGCCATTTGTTTTCTGTGCCGGAGACACCGAATTCCGGAAAAAATGCGGCCGCTTTTTCTCTGGCATGTGCTTTTGTTTCACCGTGGATTAAGAGAGGCAGTGCCGCATTATCAAGCACCGTGCGATAGGGAAGAAGCAGATCTTTTTGCAGCATATAAGCAAGGTGCCCGGCTTCTCCCGTAATCTCTTTCTCACGCAGAAAGACATGACCGCTTCTTGGCATTTGCAGGCCGGAGAGAACATTAAACAGCGTAGTTTTTCCAGCACCGGAAACACCAAGCAGGCAGATAAGTTCACCTTCTGCCAGATAGAGATTTACATCTTTAAAAATTGTTGTGCCGGAAAATTTCTGTGAGAGATTTTCCGCTTTTAAAAGAAATGATTCACTCATTTTTCGTTCGGCAGATAGTCGTTGGAGAAGCCTTCTCCAGCAGGAATTTCTTTTTCGATTAGCTGGTTATCGTAGAGCCATTTATAAAAACTATTCCAACGGGAAGCATCAATGATTCCCCATTCTGGCGCATCATCCTGATATTTTGAGGCAAGCCATTCTTGACTCTCTTTGACTAAAGCTTCATTGCTGCGAAGTTCCGGTGCTGCGTCCATCAAAATTTCTGCAGCATCATCTGGATGATCGATTGCATATTGGTATCCTTTTTGTACGGCAGAGAGAAATTTCTTTGCTGTTTGGGGCTCTTTCTTAAGAAAATCATTGTTGGCAATTAAAACCGGGGTATAGTAATCAAATACCGGGTCAATATCTTTAAATGCAAAATAGTTTGTTTCGACCCCCTGCACTTTAGCAGAAAGGCCATCCCACGCATAATAAACCCATGCAGTATCAACATTGGACTGAATGGCTGAAACCGCGTCGAAACTGTTTCCGCAAGGGACCATGTTGAGCTTTGTTGCATCGCCGCCGTCTTTTTGAATGATGTAATTAACCATGGCTTTTTCTACCGGGGTATCCCAAGTAGCATAGGTATGATTTTCCATCTCTTTTGGAGAAGTGATTCCCTTGCTTTTTAAAGAAATGATTCCGCTGGTGTTGTGTTGGATCAGCGCGGCAACAGCAGTAATTGGGACAGGAGTATCGGCAGCTAAAGCAGGGGCAATATCGGAATCCTGAAACCCTACACCAAACTGTGCTTTTCCGGAGCCAACCAAAGAGACTGCACCGTCTTCCGGAGGCTGTTGGATCTCCACGTCCAACCCTTCGTCGGCAAAGTAGCCAAGCTTTTGTGCGGCATAGATTCCGGTATGGTTGGTATTCGGGGTCCAGTCAAGAACAAATGTAATTTTTTCCGGGCTTTGCGTCTGAGAGGCAGTTTGGGAAGATACTGCTGTATTGGAAGAAGTCTGTGTACTGCCGCAGGCAGTTATCCCGAAAGGAATGGATAATGCCAAAAAACAGGCTGTAAGTTTTTTTAAGTTCATATTTAACTCCTTAGTTTGTTTTTGAAAATTGCTTTTCGGATTTTTCCCAAGGCATGCAGAACTTTTGCAGAAGGTCCACGGCCTTCATTAAAAGCAGGCTGATGATGCTGGTGAGTAAAATAACAGCAAACATGTTGTTATAAGCATAAGCTTTGCGAACACGGGTCATATAGACGCCAAGACCATTGGTACCGCCAAGCCATTCTGCAACGACGGCGCTGACCATCGCATAAGTGGTGCTGATTCTGAGCCCCGCAAAAAAGCGGCTCAGACTTGCAGGAAATTTGACATAGCGAAAAATCTGTAAGCGAGAGCTGCCCATTGTTTTCATTAAACGAACCGTATCCGGATCGACAGAACGGAATCCATCCAAAAGAGAGACAGAAATCGGAAAATAGCAGACGATAACGACTAAGACGACTTTTGGTGCGATTCCAAATCCCATCCAGATCAGCAGAAGCGGAGCAATCGCAATGGTTGGAATGGTTTGCGTAATGACTAAAATTGGATAAAATGCATGATAAAAAAATTCAAACCGATCCATTGCAACCGCGGTTAGAAATGCAAGACATACCCCAATCAGCATTCCTAAAAAAGTTTCCTGTAAGGTGAAACCGGCCTGTGCCATCAGGTTGGAAAAATCAGAAAAGAAAGCGGCGATTACATCGGTAGGACTTGGCAAAAGGTATCGCGGAATCCAACGAAGATCAACGGCCGCTTGCCAAAGTAAAATCAGCAGAATAAGCAGCAGAGGAGACGCCAGCTTATTTGTGATATTTGTCCACTTTTTGTGCAATCGTCAGCACCCCGCCTTCCGG
>DHOF01000033.1:0-193 GCA_002411615.1 Ruminococcaceae bacterium UBA5397 | reverse complement strand
AATCGTCAGCACCCCGCCTTCCGGTTTGTAGGCAATTTTAACGTAGGAGGCAACTTGCGGGCAGCCTGCTTTGATAGCAATATATTGACAGTTTTTAACGATTTCCATGAGCTCTTCATAGTTACCCTCGATGGTAGTTTCAAATGGACCGACATAATAAGAGACCCCTGTACTTTTGATGTAGGCGATCACC
>DHOF01000092.1:5148-5891 GCA_002411615.1 Ruminococcaceae bacterium UBA5397 | reverse complement strand
GCCTAAAATCAATCCTGATCCGGCCGCCGCAGTGATTTGGCGCAGCCGATCAAAAAATCGCATATCATCTCTCCTCTTCTCTTGTTTTGGTTTTCATTATAGGCTTGAAAACGACATTTTGTCAATTTGGCCCCCACAGAAAAAGTTGAGAAAAAGGCCGCAATCCTCTATAATAGAGGAGAAATCAATATAGGAGGAATTTTTATGCTCGATCCCTTATGGAAAGAATTAAAAAGCGGTACTGACGTGCGTGGTGTAGCATGCGAAGGAGTTCCAAATGAAAAGATCAATTTGACGGATTCCGTTATCGAACAAATCACAGCGGCTTTCGTTGTCTGGCTCTCTCAAAAAGTCAAAAAGGAACCGGACAAACTGAAGATTTCTCTTGGACACGACTCGCGAATCTCCGCTGATCGGATTGAGCAGGCAGTGGTCCTAGCACTAAAGCAGGCCGGTATCAAAATTTTCCTCTGCGGACTCGCTTCGACCCCCAGCATGTTTATGACAACTGTGGATCTTCCCATGGATGGCGCCATTCAAATTACCGCAAGCCATCATCCATGGAACCGCAACGGTTTAAAATTTTTCACCCGCAGCGGCGGGCTTGATTCTTCCGATTTGGAAGAAGTCTTGGCTCTTGCACAAGCGGACAAAAAAGCGCCCCAAAAAATGGGTTCTGCTGTTTCCTGCGACTACATGAAAACCTATGCCGGCCATCTTCGCAAAATGATCTGTGATGGAAT
>DHOF01000092.1:3057-4912 GCA_002411615.1 Ruminococcaceae bacterium UBA5397 | reverse complement strand
CCTCTTGGCGCCGATATTTCCGGCAGCCAGTTTTTGGAGCCGGACGGTCATTTTCCCAATCATATTCCGAATCCCGAAAACGAAGAAGCAATGGCATCCATTTGCAAAGCAGTCTGCAATGTCAAGGCAGACCTTGGCGTGATCTTTGATACCGACGTGGACCGCGGCGGCGCTGTAGATGCTTCGGGAGAAGAAATCAACCGAAATCGCCTAGTAGCTGTTGCCAGTGCCATTGCTCTGGAAAATCACCCGGGCGGAACCATCGTCACCGATTCTATCACCAGCACCGGTCTCAAAGATTACATTGAAAAAACACTCGGAGGCGTTCATCACCGCTTTAAACGCGGCTACAAAAACGTAATTAATGAAGCAATTCGGTTAAATAACGACGGCATTGACTGTCCTCTGGCAATCGAAACCAGCGGTCACGCCGCTATGCGGGAAAATTACTTTTTGGACGACGGCGCTTATTTGGTTACAAAAATTATTATCAAAGCGGCAGCACTTCGCCGGGAGGGAAAGTCTTTGGAAGACCTGCTTGCACCGCTCGCTGAACCGCAGGAAGCTCTTGAAATCAGAATTCCAATTACCGGAGAGGATGCGCGAAAAGCAGGACAGATCGTCATTGACCATCTGACGGATTACGCCGAAAAGCAAGAGGGCTGGTCAATCGCGCCGGACAACCGAGAGGGAATCCGTATCTCCTTTGACAAAACGCACGGTGACGGCTGGATGCTTTTGCGGCTTAGTGTTCACGATCCGATTCTGCCGCTCAACATGGAAAGTGATTCTAAAGGCGGCGTCCGTATAATTGCTGAGGAAGCAAACGCCTTTTTAAAAAAAGAAGCCGGAATCAATCTTTCTCCTTTAGAAGATTTTTTTAATAAACATTAAAGCACCTGCAAAAAAGCATAAAAAAAGAGCTGATTTTATAAAAATCAGCTCTTTTTTATTTTTATGCCTGTGCATTCCACGCAACATGCACCAAATGAGCAACTCCGGGAATTGTTTCGCCTTGCTGAGAAGAAGTCGGCGACATTAATGCTCCGGTGCCGATAAAAAGCACATGCTTTAAATCTCCTTCAGAAATTTTCTGAAGCACATAGCTGCTGAAAACCGCTGCACTGCATCCACAGCCGGAACCTCCTGCATGAACATCCTGATTTTGACGGTCATAAACCATTAATCCACAATCATTTTGCTGGCGCTCAATATTGATTCCATCTTGATTGAGAATCTCTCTGAGCAAAGTACTGCCCACCTGTCCTAAGTCTCCGGTAAGAATCAAGTCAAAATCTTCCGGCTTTTTTCCAGTATCCTTTAAATAATCTTCAATCGTCTGTGCTGCGGCTGGCGCCATCGCTGCTCCCATATTGGCAGCATCCTTCACTCCCAGATCAGCCATTCTTCCAAAAGTCACTTCTTCTATGGAGGCATTCCCTTTCTGCCCCACCAAAATCGCTCCCGCGCCGGTTACCGTCCATTGCGCAGTCGGGGTTCGCTGCCCACCATATTCCAGCGGGAACCGAAATTGCCGCTCTGCCGAACAAAAATGGCTGCTGGTTACTGCCAGTGCATTTTGCGCCAGTCCACTGTCCACGAAGACTGCCGCAAGCCCTAACGTCTGCGCCATCGTAGAGCAAGCTCCATATTGTCCCAAAAACGGGATATTCATACTTCTCAATCCAAAAACAGAAGAAATGCACTGGTTGAGCAAATCCCCCGCAAACAGGTACTGAATTTCAGAAGGCTCCACCCCTGACTTTTCCAGAACACTTTTTACCGCTTCCTGCTGCAGATCGCTTTCTGCCTTTTCCCAGCTTTTTTCCCCTAAGGTTGTATCGGTAAAACAGTG
>DHOF01000092.1:0-2755 GCA_002411615.1 Ruminococcaceae bacterium UBA5397 | reverse complement strand
GTGCTTTCCTCCCCTCAATACAAATGGAAAAGCACCAGAATCAGTCCATAAACTGCCGATGCAACCGTTCCATATACCAGAACAGGGCCTGCAATTACAAACATTTTGGCACCCATTCCGGTAATAAATCCTTCACTTTTAAATTCGATTGCCGGGGAGACAATCGAATTGGCAAAGCCGGTAATCGGCACCAAAGTGCCGGCGCCCGCATGCTTTGCCAAATTATCATAAACCTGAAATGCAGTGAGCAGCGCAGAAAAAAGTACCAGCGAAAGGCTGACCCATGTACGCGCATCCGAAAGATCTTCTCCCAGCATTACATAGAGATTGCAAAGCATCTGTCCCACGGCGCAAATTGCTCCGCCTACAAAAAATGCCCAAAGACAATTTTTACCCCATTTACTGTTTGGCGATGCTTTCTCATATAGGCTCTGATATTCCTTATCGGTCAATTTCATCAAAAGTGCCCCCTTCGGATTTTTATTCTTTCCGAAGAGGGCACTCAATATTCTAAAAGATTTTTGACCGTTTCTTATGATTCCAAGCTAGAGAGAATTTTCATCCATAAAGTAACGGCTGCATCGCTCGGCATTCTCCAATCACCTCTCGGCGAAAGTGTTACACTGCCGACTTTCGGCGCATCCGGCAGACAGCTGCGTTTAAACTGCTGGGTAAAGAACCTGCGGTAAAAAGTTTTAAGCCATTTCAAAATGGTCTCATGATCATACTGCCCCTCAAAGGCATGGCAGGCCATTCGATAAATTTTATCCGGTGCAAACCCAAAGCGCAGCATATAATAAAGGAAAAAGTCATGGAGCTCATAAGGCCCCACCAAATTTTCTGTTTTCTGCGCAATTTTACCATCTTTTGGAGGCAAAAGCTCTGGGCTTACCGGCGTATCCAAAACATCGAGCAGAATTTTCCCAATCTCGCCGCCAAAGTCCTCTGCAGCATAATGCACGAGATGGCGCACCAACGTTTTTGGGATAGAAGCGTTCACCCCATACATACTCATATGGTCTCCATTATAAGTTGCCCAACCAAGCGCCAACTCGGAAAGATCCCCCGTGCCGATCACAAGGCCGTTGACCTGATTCGACAAATCCATCAGCACCTGCGTGCGTTCTCTTGCCTGACTGTTCTCATAGGTGACATCCTGCACAGACTCATCATGCCCGATATCGGAAAAATGCTGCCGAACAGCCTTTCCGATCGGAATCTCTTTAAACTGCGCCCCCAAGGCGACTGCCAATCCCTCTGCATTGGAGCGCGTACGGCTGGTGGTTCCGAATCCCGGCATGGAAACCGCCAAAATTCCTTTTTTGGAAAGCCCCAAGAGTTCAAAGGCTCTTGTTGCAACCAACAAAGCCAAGGTTGAATCGAGTCCGCCGGAAACTCCGATCACAACACTTTTAATTCCGGTATGCTTTAAGCGGGTCTTCAGTCCGTTTGCCTGGATTGATAAAATCAGCTCACAGCGTCGCTTTAAATCCCCTCGATCCTCCGGCACAAACGGAGTCTTAGAAAACTTTCTCAAGAGCTCCGTTTCTGCTAAATTCAGCGAAAACAGAATTTTACATTTTTGAGGAGGAAGATCTGTCCATGTAGTCGCACGACGTCGCTCCTGCAAAAGGCGTTCCAAATCCACCTGTGCCATGGCACAGGCACCGGAAAAAAGTTTCGTTTGGCTGAGAACCGCGCCGCTTTCAGCAATCAGATCATGACCGGCAAAAACCATATCAGTGGTCGATTCCCCTTCGCCTGCGTCTGAATAGGCATAAGCGCAGTAAAGCCGTGCAGACTGATTTCTGACGAGGCTCTCTCGATACTCTGCTTTTCCAATCGTTTCATCACTGGCAGAAAGGTTCAGGATCAGAAGCGCTCCCTCTCTCGCCATCTGCACACTGGGAGGTTCCGGTACCCAGAGATCCTCGCAGATTTCTACCCCGACAGTCATCTCTGGGTTATTTTGACATTGATATAAAAGCCCACTCCCCAGCAGAACTTCTGTATCGCAGTAAGAAACCATCATGGATTCTTCGGGCGCCGGGGTAAACTGACGCATCTCATAAAATTCTCCATAATTCGGAATAAATTTTTTCGCGGTCAGCCCCAAAAGTTTTCCCCCGCAAAAGACAGCGGCACAATTATAAAGTGCTCCCCCAACAGCCACCGGCACTCCTACTGCTGCCAAAATCGAAAGACTGCTGCTTTTTTGGATGATCATTTTTAAGTTTTCTTCTGCCGAACGTAAAAGCGCAGCATCGTGGAATAAATCTCCGCAGGTATAGCCTGTCAGGGAAAGTTCCGGAAAAACCGCCACAGAGATTTTCTTTTGCGCGCAAAGATTTAATTGTTCCAAAATTTTTTGGGCATTTCCATCACAATCGGCTACCCGAAGCGCGGGAGTCACTGCAGCTACATTTAAAAAGCCGTCTTTCATTTTATGCCTCCTGAGCAAATGGTATCATCCGCTTCTTTTCTCCCAGAAGAAGTTAAAATTTCTCCTGACAAATTCTCATAAAACGTATTCGGGTTGAATTTATCTGCCGTCACCTGCTTCATCAATAAGTGAACGCGATGCAAATTTATCATGGCACCTTTCAGGTGATGCGTCTCTATATGCATTTTCATAACATTCCATTGGCAGCAGGACAGCGATTTACTGGCCAGAGCGTTATGGGCGCTGCGGTATTTTCCATGATACAATCCCTTCTGCATCAAGCCTTCCCGAACCATTGCCACTGCCCGTATG
>DHOF01000144.1:1206-10970 GCA_002411615.1 Ruminococcaceae bacterium UBA5397 | reverse complement strand
TCCTTTAATAAACGCATAAGAAGCGCATTATTAAACTTTCCGCTTTCTTTTACGTAAAACTATTTTTATTTTAACATCTTTCTATTCTCCTGTAAAGGAACTTTTTATGGATTGTATATTTTTTAACAATAAGCCCCTATTTTTTTTCGCAACATGCCTAGTTTTTAAAATTTTATGGAATAAAGCCCCTTATTTTCTTCTACAAAACACTTGCGCATTGACATTTCTCCTATTGATAGGATACAATAAGTAAAAATCTGTATTTATAGTTGCAGAAAAACACCGTTTTATGCTTTCCTGACTGAAAGGGGAAATGAAATTTTATGGCTCCTGAACCTGGGCCCACTGATTTTTTATGGACAACAATTATTTTACTGCTTTTGCTTCTTTTGCTGACTGCAATTTTGACTACGGCAGAAATCGGAATTATTAATCTTTCCGACAGCCAAATCAAAAAGCTCACCGAAGAAGGGAATCCGCAGGCCGGCACGATTTCAAAACTCACCAAACATTCCGGACGGTTTTTGGGGTCCGTTCGTTTGGGAATCGGAATCTGCGAATTTTTTGCGGCAGGACTTGCCTCATGGGGAATTGCACCATTTCTTGAAAATGCGCTGTTCTCTCTAGGTCTTCCTCAAAATGCTGCTTTTATTTTTGGATTTGTTTTGACGATCTTTCTTTTGGTCTTTTTATTTTTGCTTTTCGGAGAAGCGATCCCCAAAAAATTTGCTCCTCAGCGTATCGAATCCTCCGCCTATCGATATGCAGGCTTTTTAAAGGGTCTAATTCTCTTTTTAAAGCCAATGTTTTCTCTGATTTCGAGCTGCACCCATTTTGCGATGCGAATGGGTGGGTTAGATCCCAACCATGAAGACTCGACCGTTACAGAAGAAGAAATTTTAATGATGGTCGATCAGGGTGAAGAAAAAGGGGTCATTGCAGAAGATGCGAAAGACATGATCTCCAATATCTTTGATTTTGATGACAGTACCGTTGCAGAAGCGATGACACACCGCACCGATATCATCGCTGTGGAAGATACCGATACCATTCAGGATGTTGTCAATCTTGCAATTCAGGAAGGTTTTTCCCGAATTCCCGTCTATCACGAAGACCTCGATAACATTCTTGGCATTATCTATGTAAAAGACCTGCTTAAATACGTTGGAGCTCCAGTCGATCAAACACTGAAACTCACAAAGCTAATGCGTTTGGCTCATTTTGTCCCGGAAACCAACAAGTGCAGTGAGCTTTTCAAAGAAATGACGGAAAATCATTTTCAGATTGCGGTAATTGTTGACGAATACGGCGGAACCGAAGGACTGATTTCTCTGGAAGATCTGCTCGAATCCATCGTCGGCAACATTCAAGATGAGTACGACCGTGAAGAGGAAGAAGTCATTGAAGAAGGGGCCAACTGCTGGAATGTTGACGGTTCCATTGCGATCGACGATGTGGAAGATCTCACCGGCATTACCCTGCCCCGCGGCGATTATGATACGCTTGCCGGCCTTTTGGTCGAACTGCTTGGCAGAATCCCCAATCCGGATGAACAACCTTGCGTCAAATATGGAATGCTTACTTTTACTGCTCTGCGAGTGGAAGAACGCCGAATCACCCGAATTCGTATTCGGAAAAAGGTTTTTTCACAGGAAACCGCCGGAAAAGGCAGTGCAAAATTGCAAAACAAAAAACAAAGTTGAAAAAATCCTCACTGGAAAATTTTCCGGTGAGGATTTTTTAATACGATCTATTAAAAAGCTATAGTAAAGAGACACTCTTTATGATCTATCTATTATTCATGATCCGGCTTTGGGGCAATCCCCGGAACCGGCATGCAGTTCCAAATATTTGCCGCATATTCGTGAATTGCGCGGTCAGCAGCAAATCTTCCCGCATTCGCAATGTTTGTAAGGCACATCTTTTGCCAGCTAAGTGAATCCTGATAAAGCTTCGCTGCCTTTCGCTGCGCTTTCGCATAGCTGTCAAAATCAGCTAAAACCATATAGGGGTCTTGATTTATGAGCGAATCTGCAATTTCTGAAAAATTATTTCCATTCCAACCGGTTCGCATCTCGTCGATCGCCCTGTGAATGATCGGATTGTTTTCATAAATCTGCCGCGGATGATATCCCGCCTGTTTTAAGCTGTTTACTTCCTGTGTGGTCATTCCAAAGAGGAGCATATTATCGTCCCCTACGGAATCATGAATCTCTACATTGGCGCCATCCAGTGTTCCCAGCGTAACCGCGCCGTTAATCATAAATTTCATATTACTGGTGCCGCTCGCCTCAGTGCCTGCCAGAGAAATCTGTTCACTGATATCGGCAGCCGGAATCATCAGTTCTGCGAGCGTGACCCGATAATCCTCAATATAGACAACTTTGAGCTTCTCTTTTACGCGGGGATCATTATCAATGGTCTGCGCAAGCTCATAGATAAACCGAATAATCTGCTTTGCAAAATAATAACCGGGCGCTGCTTTCGCTCCGAAAAGATAGGTGCGCGGCTGAAAATCCGCATTCGGGTTTTCCCTCAGCCACTGATAGGTAGAAAGGATGTGCAGTGCATTCAGATGCTGGCGTTTGTACTCGTGCATCCTTTTTACCTGTACGTCAAAAATGGAATCAGGATCAAGAATGATTCCATTTTGCTGCTTAATATAGTCGGCCAGACGTTCTTTGTTTTCGCGCTTAATTTTAGAAAGAGATTCCAGCGTTGGTCTGTCATCTCTAAATTTTTCAAACTTTTTGAGTTCATCCGCAAAATGAATATATCCATCCCCGATTTTTTGGGTCAGCAGATTTGAAAGCCCCGGATTCGCCTGGCAAAGCCATCTTCTGTGTGCAATTCCGTTCGTCACATTTGTAAACTTCTGAGGCATTTCCGTATAAAAATCATGAAAAACCGTATCTTTCAAAATCTGGCTGTGCAAACCGGAAACCCCGTTTACATGATGAGCCCCTATAACAGCAAGGTTCGCCATCTTGACAAATCCGTCGTTGAGCGGCGCCATACGGCCAACTTTATAGCCATCCACGCCGTGCCCGTGCATTTCGGCGCAGAAGCGGCGGTTAATCTCCTCGATAATCTGATAAATTCTCGGCAGACGAAGACGGAACAAATCCGTATTCCAACACTCCAGCGCTTCTTTCATCACGGTATGGTTTGTATAAGCAAACGTACGAGTTGTAATATCCCACGCGTTTTCCCAACTGTAACCACACTCATCCAGCATAATCCGCATGAGTTCCGGAATCGCAAGGACCGGGTGCGTATCATTCAGATGAATTGCCACCAAATCGGGCAGATTGTCGAGCGTAGAATAGTGGAAAAGATGGTTTCGGACAATATCCTGAATACTGGCACTCACCAAAAAATACTGTTGCGTAAGCCGCAGACTTTTGCCTTCCATATGATTATCTTCCGGATAAAGCACCTTTGTAATCACTTCTGCCATTGCATTGCGTTCCATTGCCCGCAGATATTCGCCCGAATTAAAAAGCTTCATATTAAAATCCGGGCTTTTGCTCTTCCAGATCCGCAGGCAGGAAATTCCTTTGCCGTCTGCTCCGGAAACATACATGTCGCATGGAATAGCAATAATATTGGTATAATCTTTATGCGTTGTCATATGATGGGGACCCGACCATGACTCTTCAACATGCCCGTCAAAATGGACTTCTACCGCCTTTTCCGGAATTTCGCGCAGCCAGACCTGCCCGCCAGGCAGCCAAAAATCAGGCAGTTCTGTCTGCCAGCCGTCTACCAGCTTTTGACGAAAGACCCCATATTCATAGCAGAGGCTGTATCCGGTAGCAGGATAGCCGTCGGTCGCTAATCCATCCAAAAAGCAGGCGGCAAGTCTTCCCAACCCGCCGTTTCCAAGGCCGGCATCCGGCTCACAGTCATAAAGGCGATCGAGTTTTAATCCCATTTTCCCCAGGGCTTCTCGAAAAGGTTCTTCTAGCCCCAAATTCCAAAGATTGTTCTTCAGGCTGCGTCCCATTAAAAATTCCATGCAAAGATAATACACATGTTTTGTATGATTTTTTTCTGCTTTTTCTGAAAATTCACTATATCCCTTTGAAAGAAGATCAATCACAACTTTCGCGACCGCTTTATAGCATTGATCATCTGTCGCATTATCCAGCGCAACCCCAAAATTCTGCCCCAATTTTGCAAGAACACGATTTTGTATCTCTTTTTCGGATAGATGATAATTCATTTGCGTTCCTCCAATGAAAGCCCCATTCGGATTACTGTTGGCTTTCTCCCCTGTTTTTGTTCGAAAATTCACAAAGTGAGATGGTTTCATTATTATAAAATAAATCCCGCTGTGTTGCAACAGTCCAAAATCATTTTACATCTAACTCGTCAAACATATTCACTTCTTTTTATTTTCCTCTCTATTTTTCTTTTGCAAAAAGTTGCAATCCAAAATAGAATCTATTAAACTAAAAGTAATTTGCAGCCGAATGATTAGAACCGAGGAACAACTATGTTTAATTCACGCAGTTTGTCTTATCGCAGTCCCATGGGAGCAGTAGGCGATCATCAACCCGTTCATTTTCGCGTGACCATGCCGCGCGATTTACGGGTCAGTGCGGTACGTCTTTTGGTTCTGCGCGACCGGGATCAGTTTCTTTCCACACTGGACCTTTTCTGGTGCGGAATGAACGGGGAAAATTTTGAATGGTGGGAATGCCATTTTATTCCGCAGGAAGAAGGGCTCTATTTCTATCATTTTGAGGTGAATACCTGGCGCGGCTGGCAGGATCTTTACCGAGGAACAGACGGCGAAGACTCCGCTTTTCACGGCCCTATCGGAAGACTCTGGCAGCTGACCGTTTTTGAGCATACTCACCGCACTCCAGATTGGCTTTCCGGCGGTGTGATGTATCAAATTTTTCCCGACCGCTTTTTTTCTTCCGGCAAAGAAAAATTCAATGTTCCAAGCGACCGAATGCTCCATAAAAAATGGGACGAAGAACCGATCTGGCAGTTCGGCGAAAAAGGGATCGTTAAAAATAACGACTATTTTGGCGGCGACCTTTCTGGAATCACTCAAAAGCTGGATTATTTAAAGGGCTTAGGGGTCACCTGCATCTATCTAAACCCCATTTTCGAGGCTCATTCCAATCATCGCTACAACACGGCAAATTATGAAAAAATTGACCCACTCCTCGGGGACGAGGAGGATTTCCGCTCCCTTTGCAGAGAAGCCAAAAAGCTTGGGATTCATGTGATCGTTGACGGTGTCTTCAATCATACCGGCAGCGACAGCATTTATTTTAACCGGGAAGGCCGCTATCCGGGACCCGGAGCCTATCAGAGCAAAGACTCCCCCTATTATTCGTGGTATTGCTTCCAAAATTGGCCAAGTAATTATGAATGCTGGTGGAATTTTAATACCCTGCCCGATGTAAATGGAGAAAATCCGGATTACCGTAATTATATCACGGGAAAAGACGGAATTATCCGCAAATGGATTCGCGCCGGAGCTTCCGGCTGGCGCTTAGATGTTGCAGATGAACTGCCCGATGATTTTCTAGCTGACATCCGCAAGGCTGCACGGGAAGAAAATCCGGATGCAATTATCCTTGGAGAAGTCTGGGAAGACGCCACCACAAAATACGCCTATGGAAAAAGGCGGCAGTATCTTTTAGGAAATCAGCTTGACAGCGTCATGAACTATCCATTTCGCGACGCAATTTTAGGCTTTCTCACCGGAGAGGATGCGGCGCAGATCATGGAATCCATTACGGAGATTTTAGAAAATTATCCGCCGCAAACGATTCGGATTTTAATGAATCATATTGGGACGCATGATACTGAGCGGGCTTTGAGCGTATTAGGGGGAGAACCGCTTAACGGGCGTGACCGAAAGTGGCAGAGTGAGCAAAAGCTTTCAGACGAACAGCGAGCCCATGCGGTTGGGCGGCTCAAGGCAGCATCCTTAATTCAGTATACGCTGCCGGGAGTTCCATGCCTTTATTATGGGGATGAAGCCGGTATGGAAGGTTATCGAGACCCCTTTAACCGCCGGGTTTATCCATGGGGAAATGAAGACGCGGATCTTTTGGAATGGTACCGTGGGTTAGGTTCTCTTCGTAAAGAATTTTCCTGTTTAAAAAAGGGGGACTTTCAGCCGATTCATGCAAGCGGTCATCTGCTGATCTATACCCGCAGCAATCTGCGCGATCAGCTTTTAGTCGCCGTTAACGCCGCTGATTCCGAAGAAACATTCTATCTTCCCGACGACTGGCGCACCGCACAGGTTGAATTTGGGCCGGAACCAGACCGAAACGGCGGTGTTGCCCTTGAAGCGGAGGGAATGCTCCTTCTCTCGCGCAGAAAAATTTCAGGGGCAACCCCTTCTTTAGAAAAGCTTCCAGTGCCCTCTTCCGATGAAACAATCGAATCCATCAAAGACCAAATCCTAGAGAGCGAAGAAAAGCCTGTCATCAAAGAACAGCTGATGGATTTTCTTAAAAAAATAGATGTCGAAAAGTCAGATCCCGAAAAAAGCACTTGACTTTTTTTGATAGATTGTCTATAATGAAAAAGCTGTCAAGATGATAGCTTATGCGCTCATAGCTCAGCTGGATAGAGTGCTTGACTACGAATCAAGAGGTCCTGGGTTCGAATCCCCGTGGGCGCACCAAAGAAAACCGCATTGGATAGCCGTTTAGCGACTGTCTGGTGCGGTTATTTTTTATTGCTACTGTAGTAACGACGTAGTAATAATATAAAGGTAAATTTTAAGCAAAAGTCAGCCGGCCAAACTTTTTTTATCGGCTGTAAAACTCTCTTAGATTTACATCCCGCATCTGCTCTTTCAAAAGCTTCATAAAATCTTTCATATAAGAAGGTACGGTTGCTTTTTTTCGAAAAGCGATACTCCACTTAATATTCAGTTTTGGATCCCCCACAAAAAAACATTTTGTCGGTTTCGGATAGCTGAAATAGCGGTAATAGCTTTCCATTGTAAATGCCGCCCCGAGATTTTCCGCCGCAAGCTGACACCCCAAATCAATATTGCTGACCTCTTGCACATGAGCAGGATGAATCCCCATATAATGAAATGCACTTTCGGCAATCAGCCGCACAGAATGCGGACGCGGCAAAATATAAAACAAGTCTTCCTGCACCTCCCGCAGGTCTAAATACTGCATATTCCGTTCCCAGTTCCCGTGATGTCCCAGTTTGGCGGCTCTGGCGGCCCCGAGGACCATCCCCAGACGATCCTCGTAAATAGGACGCACAGAAAGCGATGGATTCTCCACCGGCTGGTTTGTCAGTATAAGATCCAAGTCGCCATCTTTCAGCATTTTTTCCAAATCTGTGGGACTAGAATCGTGCAGAATAACCTGAATTCCCGGATGGATATTCTGAAAATTACGGATGAGACGCGGAAACAGATACAGGTTGCGGTGGCGCATACTTCCTACATGTAGAATGCCTCTATCCTCCCGTACAAATTGGGAAAGCTTTCTATCAAAATCCATCTTCATCAGTTCCATTTGATGCGCACAGGCCAAGTATTCGCGCCCTGCAGCCGTTGGTACCAGCTTTTTCCCAACCCTTTGGAACAGCTGAACCCCCATGCTTTCTTCCAGATGATTGAGGAAAACGCTCAGCGTCGGCTGGGTAATCCACAGCTCCTGCGCGGCACCTGTCAGGCTGCCGTGGCGTCCCAGCGCCAGCATATATTCCTGCTCTTTTAGATTCATCCTGCTCGTCCCTCTCGAAATCATAGTTTTTATCAATGATATTTATAAAAATAATTGTTTTGTTTTTCTTTTCTGACTCAATTATAATCGAGAGAATAGGGGATAGCAAGACTCAATACAATCAAAAAGGAGTTAGAATCATGTTGGAAAAAGCGGAAAAAGCAAAGCCCAAAAAATCTTTTCAAATGCCTCATACCTTTGTCATCCTGCTGATCATCATCTTGGCAGCGGTACTTTTGACCTGGATTATTCCCAGCGGTAAGTACGAACGGTATGATAATGGCAGCGGCATAAAAGTCGTAAACGCGGACAATTTTTCTTATGTAGAGAGTACATCGGTCAATCCGCTCTCCATTCCTTTTACCATTGTCAAGTCGTTCGTTGATAATGCGGATCTGATCTTTGTGGTGTTATTCAGCGGCGGTGCGATTTACATGCTTACCAGCGCAGGAGCCTTGCAGGCGCTGGTTGCCAAAGTTGCACGCAAATACAGCCAGCGGGTAGAAATTTTTGTTCCGCTGCTCATGCTCGTATTTGCCCTGATCTGCACCACCCAGGCGGTAAATACCTTTATTGGATTTGCCCCAATTATGGTCATGCTCTCCCTCAGTCTTGGACTGGATAGTATCGTAGGCGTTGGGATTATTCTGCTAGGCGGCGCCATCGGTTTCTCCACCGGCACTCTGAACGTCAGCACTACACTGGTGGCGCAAAAGATCGCCGGGCTGCCCCCTTACAGCGGCATTGCTTATCGCTGGGTCTGCTTTGTAGTATTCTACATTATCACTTGCTTCTGGCTGGTTCGTTATGCGAAAAAAGTCCAAAAGGACCCTACGCTCAGCCCCATGTACGACCTGGATCAGCAGAGTGAATTTAAAAAGGCAAACCTCGATGACTTCGGTCACATGGACGTCCGTAAGAGCCTTTCTATTGCAGCCCTGATCGTCGCACTGGGAATCATCGTCTATGGCTGCATCAATCTAAATTGGAGCTTTTCTGAGCAGTCAGCCGTGTTTTTGGTGCTGGCTGTGGTAATTGGCATTCTGGCTGGATTCAGCGCCAATAAAATCTGCACTGAATTTTTGGCTGGCTGTAAAAAGATGCTCGGCGCAGGCTTTATCATTGGCATGGCCCGCAGCATCGGTGCAATTCTGACTGCCGGCGGCATCACGGATACCATTGTTCACAGCCTGACGACAATGCTCAGCGGCCTGCCCCCAGCGCTTCTAAGCGTAGGTATGCTGTTTGCCAATACGCTGATCAACGTGGTTTTGACCAGCGGCAGTGGCCAGGCAGCAGCGGTCATGCCGATCATGGCTCCCCTGTCCGATCTACTTAATGTCACACGGCAGACCAGCATCCTGACTTTCAATTTCGGCGATGGTTTCTGTAACTATATTCTCCCCACCTCCACTGCGTTGATGGGCATTTTAAGCGCCGGCAATGTCCCTTATGACCGGTGGATGAAATTCATGTGGAAACTTTTCCTTGTGTGGTTTGCCGCAGGCAGCGTGTTGGTCGTGATTGCTCAGATGATAAATTACGGTCCAATGTAATTTTCCAAATATTTTATTTAAAGGAAGCCCTATAAAATGAAAGAGACTCTTTATAAACTCATCGATAAACAGCGTACCGATCTGTTTGACATGGCTGACTTCATTCATGACAATCCGGAATATGACGGGCATGAAGAAAAAGCCTGCGCACTGCTGACCGGCTACCTAAAAAAGCACGGTTTTGAAGTAGAAGTTGGGCTAGGCGAATGGCCCACCGCCTTTCGGGCTGTTTATCACCACGGAAACGGTGGCCCGCGTATCGGGCTTTTATGTGAATATGACGCTCTTCCCGGAATGGGTCACGCCTGCGGCCATCATCTGCAGGGGCCTGGTATCTGTGCTGCTGCCATTGCGTTAAAAGAAGCATGCCCAAGCGAAAACTTTTCTCTCGTTGTATATGGTACCCCGGCGGAAGAAACGCGCAGCGCAAAAGTTAGTCTGCAGGAAGCCGGATATTTTTCCGACATTGATG
>DHOF01000144.1:0-1004 GCA_002411615.1 Ruminococcaceae bacterium UBA5397 | reverse complement strand
CACACCTGCGTCGATATAAAAAGTATGGCTTTGACCAATTATACGGTTACCTTTCACGGTGTCAGCGCCCACGCGGCACTTGCTCCGGAACACGGTCGCAGTGCGCTGGATGCGCTTCTGCTGAGTTTTCAGGGCGTAGAGTTTTTACGTGAACATGTAAGGGATGATGTGCGGTTACACTATACAATAGGGCAGCTTCCGGGACCTGCAAATGTTGTTCCGGATCATGCAGTCGGCATTTTCTGTGTACGCAGCTACAGCACCGATGTAATGCAGGAAGTCTGTGGACGTTTTGAAAAGCTGATAAAAGGAGCCGCTATGATGACAGATGTGAGCTGCGAGTTTGTCAAAACCAAAACCTTGATGGGCAAGATCCCAGCTCTCCGGCTGAATGATCTTGTCATGGCCAATGCGTCAGCCTGTCATGCACCGGGGATTGCCCCCGCTCGCGAAAAAACCGGCAGCACCGATTTTGGAAACGTAATGAGCAAAGTGCCCGGCTGTTGTATTCGTGTAAAATTTGTTCCTTCCGGTACCAGCAGCCATACACAAACCTTTGTGGACTGCGGAAAAAACGAGGACGCTCATTTGGCCATTCTGATTGGAGCGAAAACCCTTGCAGGAACTGTCTCTGACATCCTTACCACCCCCGGCCTTTTAAAAGAGATTCAAACTGATTTTGAACAAAATCGATCCAAGGTCTGATCTCCTTTTTAATTTTCCAATTTTCCTTCTATTTTTTGCAAAACTGCTTTAAAAAGCAAAAAGAAAGACCGATTAAAAATCGGTCTTTCTTTTTTTGTTTTAATAAAAGGCACTTAAAATGCAGCCGTTGCTCCGCATTTTAAGGGGTTCGTATTAGAATCGCTATCAACGCAATTCCAAGGCAAATTTTCAAAGACAATAAAGACAATATAGAACGCCTGACCCATATATCCTGCTTAAACGCTTCTCGCTTTTCTTTTGTATTGGCTGCTGCCGGCGCTCCTCCTATTATGATCCAA
>DHOF01000047.1:6358-15412 GCA_002411615.1 Ruminococcaceae bacterium UBA5397 | reverse complement strand
AAAGAAATCGTTCAGAAAGAAATTGACGGTTTGCGTGAAGCGGGAGTTTCCATCGAAACTGATATGGTTATGGGAAAAGTGTTGGATGTAGATGAACTCTTTTCTATGGGTTACGAGGCGGTCTTTATCGGAACTGGAGCAGGACTGCCAAGCTTTATGAATATCCCCGGAGAAGATTTAGTTGGTACTTATTCCGCAAATGAATTTTTAACTCGTGTCAATCTGATGAAAGCCTATAATCCTGATTATGATACTCCTATGATTAAACCCAAACGAGTTGCTGTCGTAGGCGGCGGAAATGTTGCTATGGATGCTGCGAGAACCGCTTTACGTTTAGGTGCCGAAGAAGTTTCTATTGTTTATCGTCGTTCCGAAGAAGAAATGCCGGCCAGAAAAGAAGAAATTCACCATGCAAAAGAAGAAGGCGTAAAGTTTGATCTTCTGCGCAATCCGGTTCAGATTCTCGGAGACGAAAATGGTCATGTAAAAGCGATCGAGTGCATTAAGATGGAACTCGGAGAGCCGGATGCTTCCGGCCGCCGCCGTCCGATCGAAATTCCGGGTAGCAATTATGAAATTCCAGCAGACTGTGTAGTCATGGCAATCGGAAACCGTCCTAACCCGCTGGTTCGTTCTACAACCGAAGGGCTTGAAGCAAACCGTAAAGGCTGTATTGTAGTAGATGATTCTATGAAGACAACCCGTGAGGGAGTCTATGCTGCAGGAGACGCAGTTTCCGGTGCAGCAACGGTTATTCTTGCAATGGGGGGCGGAAAAACAGCCGCAGCTTCTATTGATGAATATATTCAGTCAAAAAAATAAATTTCTTTTTTAAAAAGAGCAGGAAAAGCGTAAATGCTTTTCCTGCTCTTTGCATGTTCGTCCTCTTTTTTTCATAAAATAAAAGCGAGGAGGTGCTTTTTTATGAAAGAAGGAGAAAAACTATTGCGCGTCGTTCAACTGATTGTTTGTGTAGGTGCTTTGCTGGCAGCGATTATTTTAAAGACGGTAGATCAACCCGTTTATGGGCAAATACGCAGTTGGTATCAGCTACAGGCAGAACAGAGCATTTTACCGAATGATCAGGTGAAAGACTGGGAACGTCAGTTGATCCCAGCATTTCCTTCCTATGATAACAGCAACAGTCAAATATGAGATTTGAGATTTGTCACTGTAAATTTACGATCAGAATATCCTTTCTGCTGATCATTTCTCTGCTGCTGATGCTGGATACTACTGGATTTTTAAGTTGGGGCCTGCTTGCGGCTATCATTCACGAATTATCCCATATCTTTATGATGATCCTTTGTGGAAGAATTCCTAAAAAAATCTGTCTGACAGCATTTGGAGCAGAAATCAGTGCATCATCAGAAAAGACTTCTTATCAAAAAGATTGTCTGGTAAATCTTTCCGGACCGGCTATGAATCTTCTTCTAGGAGGACTCCTTTTTTTGCTGGGAAACCAGACCGTTTTTGCACAGATGAATCTGGCTTTGGGATTATTTAATTTGCTTCCTATAATTCCGCTGGATGGGGGGCAGGTCCTTTTTTCTCTGCTTTGCCTCTATTTCCCGGAAAATACAGTAGAGAAGATTTTAAAAATTATTTCTTTTTGCATCCTCGTTCCGCTGGGCATTCTCGGTTTTATTATTTTATTTCACTCCAAATGGAATTTTTCTTTATTGCTTTGTAGTATTTACTTGATGGCGTTTCTGCTATTGAAGTAAAATGCAAATCGCTTGAAAACTCTTCGAAAGCAGGATATAATAGAGAGAATTCTTTTGGGGAGGATTTCTGTGATTAATAAACAAATGGAAGCTTTGCTTCCGCAAGTTCAAAAGCCGGGACGTTATGTAGGTGGAGAACTCAATAGTATTCAAAAAGATCTAAAAAACATCGACTTGCGATTCGTTTTTTGCTTTCCGGACATTTATGAAGTCGGGATGTCTCACTTAGGGCTGCGGATCCTTTATAGTGAACTGAATCTTCCGGATTATCTGTGGTGTGAGCGTGCATTTGCGCCGTGGACAGATATGGAAGAACTCATGAGAGAGACGCATACACCTCTTTGCGCACTGGAAAGCGGCGACGCACTCTCTGAATTTGATATTATCGGATTTACCCTGCAGTATGAGCTCTGTTATACCAACGTCCTTAATATGTTGGAACTAGGTGGGATTCCTCTGCTGTCCAAAGACAGAAAAGGGCTTAAGAATCTTGTGGTGGCAGGGGGACCATGCGTCTGTAATCTGGAACCCATTGCGGATTTTATTGATCTTGCTTTTGTCGGAGAAGGGGAAGAAGTAGATTTAGAGGTTTGTGACCTTTATCGGGAATATAAAAAACGCGGTGCCTCAAAAGAAGAATTTTTGGAGGCTGCCGCTAAGATTAAAGGTGTTTATGTTCCTTCTTTTTATGATGTGCAGTATCATGAGGACGGTACCGTAAAAGCGATTACGCCGACTCACGGAGCACCGCAAAAGGTCGAAAAACGATTAATGCTGGATATGGATCATTGCTATTTTCCGGATAAGTGTATGGTTCCATTCCTTGAAATCATCCATGACCGTGCAGTTTCAGAGGTGTTCCGGGGATGTATCCGCGGCTGCCGGTTCTGCCAAGCAGGATTTCTATATCGTCCGGTTCGGGAGAAAAGCGCGGATACCGTCAATCGTCAGTGCAGAGATCTTTGTGAAAGTACGGGATATAACGAAGTTTCCTTGTCTTCACTAAGTACTAGCGATTATTCTCAGATCAACCCATTGCTGGATAAGCTCCTTGAGTGGACAAAAGATGAGAAAGTCAGTATTTCACTGCCGAGTCTTCGAGTCGACGGGTTTCAAAATGAGATGATGAATAAAATTAAATCCGTGCGGAGAAGTGGACTTACTTTTGCTCCGGAAGCCGGAACGCAGCGTATGCGGAATGTCATCAATAAAAACATTACAGAAGAACAGCTTTTAAAAACGGTAAATACTGCATTTTCCGGTGGTTGGACAACCGTTAAGCTTTATTTTATGCTGGGACTTCCCACTGAAACTTTAGAGGATGTAGAAGGAATTGCACAGCTTGCTCAAAAAGTAGTGGATGCTTTTTACGAAAATTCTAATAAGCCGAAGGGGAAAGGCGTTAAAGTAACGGTTAGTGCTTCTGCCTTTATCCCAAAACCGTTTACGCCATTTCAATGGGAACCACAGGATACTATGGAACAAATGCTCGAGAAGCAGCATGTTTTGGTGCAGTCGGTTCATTCTCATAAAATCACGCCAAATTGGCATGACGCTTCTACCAGCTTAATAGAGGCTGTGTTTGCACGGGGAGACCGTCGGCTGGGAAAAGCACTTTTGGAAGCAAATAAGCGTCATATGCGTATGGACGGCTGGGACCATTATTTTTCTCTGGAAAACTGGCTGTCTGTTTTTAAGGACTGTGGGATTGATCCTGCTTTTTATGCGAATCGCAGAAGAAACTTTGATGAGATTCTTCCATGGGATCATATTGACTATGGAATTAAAAAAGAATTTTTGATCAATGAATGTAAGAAAGCATATTGCGCAGCGACAACTCCAAACTGCAGAGAAGCCTGTTCTGCATGTGGGGCAGCACGCTTTGGAGGAGGAATCTGCTATGAGAAGCGTTAGAGTCTGGTTCCAAAAAATAGGCGCGGCAAGGTATATTTCTCATTTGGACTTAAGCCGCTGTGTTGCTCGGGCAGCGCAGCGTGCAAAAATACCATTGTGGTATACAAAGGGCTTTAACACTCATGCGTATTTAACCTTTGCGCTTCCGTTAAGCCTTGGATTTTACGGACTTCGAGAAAGCTTCGATTTTCGAATAGAAGGCGACATTAGTAATGAGGAGATCAAAGAACGACTAAAAAAAGCATTGCCGCGGGACCTGCCGATTCTTGATGTAACAGAACCTGTTATGAAGTCATCGGCAATTACTTTTGCCTCTTATGAAATGAAAATTGACTGCGATAATCCGGATGAACTCTCTCGACAATTTCAGGACATGATGAAAAAAGAACATCTGATTGTACCGAAAAACACAAAAAGCGGTTGGATTGATCTGGATATTCGTCCTGAAATTCAAAAGCTTTCAATAAAGGAAACGGAAACAGGAATTTTAATTGATGTTTTACTGCCGGCAGGCAATCAGTTCAATTTAAATCCTTCGCTTATTTTAACTTGTGCCGAAAAAGAATTTTCCTTTTCGAAGCAGGCTGAAATTGTAAGAACCGAACTTTATGATAACAGCTTCAAAAAATTTGTATGAACTATAAAAATTCCTTGCCTTTTTCATCACTTTGTGCTAATATATAAAAGCATTTGGAAATCTCCGGACTCCCCGGAGGCGTTCAATGCCCGTCGTAAACGACATTGAAAACGGACAGTCCTCTGCAGAAAATTGCACGAATGTCTAATCTTTAGGAGGAAAATCATGGACGCATTAAAATTAATTTCTCAGGATTCCATTAAAGCAGAGCCCCCGAAATTTGAAGTGGGCGACACTGTAAAAGTAAGCGTAAATGTTCGCGAAGGAAATCGTGAACGTATTCAGGTGTTTGAAGGAACTGTCATTGCACGCAAAGGCTCCGGAATCAGCGAAACCTTTACGGTTCGCCGTGTTTCTTATGGTGTTGGCGTTGAGCGTGTATTCCCTGTTCATTCTCCAAACGTAAAATCTGTGGAATTGGTTCGCAGGGGTCATATCCGCAGAGCAAAGCTTTATTATTTGCGTGATCGCGTGGGCAAGGCTGCAAAGCTTCGTGAAATCGTAAAATAAACAATCGAAAAGATGAGAAGGGACATGAGAGTGTCCCTTTTTTGTATCTTTAAAATTTTAAGAAGTTTTGTTCCGAAAAGGAGTAAGAAAGTGAAGCGCAATATAGAAAACACTTCAAAGAATCACAGAGTCATTAGTATTTATGAATGGGCCGAGGCAATCATTGCGGCTTTGATTATCGTAACGTTGTTTTTTTCTGCGTTTTTCCGTGTGGCAGAAGTGTACGGCACTTCAATGATTCCAAATTTATATTCCGGGAATCGCATCCTTTTAACCGGAATTTACACAAAGCCCACTGACGGAGATGTTGTGGTAATTGCGCCGAATGGTTCTGAAGACGTTCCTTTGGTTAAACGTGTAATTGCAACCGAAAACCAGACCGTAAATATTGATCGTACTTCGGGAAAAGTGTCAGTTGATGGAGTCGAACTGGATGAAACCAGATATATAGGGAACAACCGTACCGATCAGCAATCTGATCTGCAGTTTCCGCTAACCGTCCCTTCGGGACATGTGTTTGTTCTGGGGGATAACCGCTCTGTATCAAAGGACAGCCGAAGCACTGATATTGGATTTATTGATCAGAAAAATATAATTGGCAAGGCTTTGCTCGTTATATTCCCTTTTGATCGGATTGGAGGAATTGTTTCGTGAGTGAGGCACAGTCAATTCAATGGTTTCCGGGGCATATGACAAAGACACGGCGGCAGATTGAAAAAAGCTTGAAAATGGTTGATGCAGTGGCTGAGTTAATTGATGCCCGTATTCCTATCAGCAGCAGAAACCCAATTTTGGGAGAGCTGATTCAAAAAAAGCCCCGTGTTATTCTGATGAATAAAAGCGATATGGCCGATCCTTCAGCTACCAGAAAATGGATTCACTTTTTTGAAGAACAAGACATTCCTGCCATTGCGCTGGATTGTAAAAGTGGAAAGGACTTAAATGAATTTATTCCTTTAGTAAAAAAAGTTTTGGCTTCACAAATTTCTGCATGGCAGAAAAAGGGCATGGTGGGAAGAACAATTCGAATTATGGTAGTCGGAGTACCAAATGTCGGAAAATCCTCTTTGATCAACCGCCTTTCAAAATCCAGCAAATCCAATGTAGAGGACCGACCGGGCGTTACACGCTCCAACCAATGGTTTACCATCGGAAAAGGATTTGATTTGCTGGATACTCCCGGGGTACTCTGGCCGAAATTTGAGGACAAGATTGTTGGAGAACATCTCGCTTTTACAGGAGCCGTTAAAGATGATATTCTGGATACGGAACAGCTTGCAGGAAGGCTGTTGGAACTTTTGGGACATCTCTACCCACAGGAACTCTGCTCTCGCTATAAGTTGGATGAAACAGACCTACAGAAACTAGAGGGCTGGAAAATCTTACAGCTCATTGGGAAAAAACGTGGAATGCTGATTTCCGGCGGGGAAACAGATACGGAACGTGCTTCCATTATGATTCTGGATGAATTTAGAAGTGCTAAAATTGGACGAATCACTTTGGAACTTCCGGAGGAAAGCAAATAATGCAGGAGAATAAAGACTCAAAAGACTGGCTCTTTTATGAAAAAGAAGCTTTGAGCGAAGGGTTCCAACAAATTTGCGGAATAGATGAAGTCGGCCGCGGCCCTTTAGCTGGCCCCGTTTTTGCCTCTGCGGTGATTCTGCCGACCGGATGTGTGATTTCAGGAGTCAATGATTCCAAAAAATTATCGCCTAAAAAGCGTGAAGAATTATTCGATATTATTAAAGCGAAAGCTGTCGGCTGGGCAATCGGATTTGCAACCGAACAGGAGATTGACCAGATCAATATTTTGCAGGCGACTTTTCTTGCCATGCGTCGTGCAGTAGAAGCGCTGCCTACAAAGCCGGATCTTGCATTGGTCGATGGAAATCGTCCCCCTTTTCTTGGTGACGGGATAAAAGTCCGCACGATTGTAAAGGGGGACAGCAGCAGTGAAAGTATTGCTGCTGCGTCTATTATGGCAAAGGTAAGCCGTGATCGTTTGATGATCAAATTAGATGAACTTTATCCGGAATATGGATTTACGAGGAATAAGGGTTATGGAACCGCTGAGCACGTTAAGGCACTGCTTCAATATGGTCCCTGCCCAATTCATCGCACCAGCTTTTTAAAGAAGATTCTCGGCGAACCAAATGGCTAATTCACTTGGCGATTGGGGAGAGAAGCTTGCCGCTGATTACTTGATAAAACACGGTTGGAAAATTTTAGCGAGAAATTTTCATTCCCGGTATGGAGAAATTGATATTATCTCCTGCAAAGGGGGAATTATCAGTTTTGTAGAAGTAAAAACGCGGCGGGAACATGCAATGGTGTCCCCCATGGAAGCGATTACTCCGCAAAAGCAGCATAAAATGATTATGACTTCTGAGACTTGGCTTTTACAATATCCTTCTGATCTTCAGCCGAGGTTTGATGCCATCGGAATTGAAGTTGGGCCGAATAATACAGTGGGAAAAATCGAGTATCTTGAAAACGCATTTCAAAGCGAATAAAATAATCATTAGCATTTTAATTATTTACAGAAAGGAAGTGGCAATCTGATATGAAATATCGGTCCACAAGAGATTTTTCACAAGAGACAGTTTCCGCACAGGCAATCGCACAGGGAATCTGTGAAAATGGGGGACTTTTTGTCCCGGAAACATTTCCAAAACTGACACAGCAGGATTTTAATTTTCTGCAGAATGCAGATTACCAAACACGTGCTCAGAAAATTCTTTCAATGTATCTTACGGATTTCAGCGCAGAAGAAATTGAAGACTGCGTAAGAAAAGCTTATACAGAAGAAAAATTTCCAGGCGGCCCTGCACCTTTGTCTCTTGTAAATATTGACAGCGCCAATTTGTATCTTTTGGAGTTGTGGCATGGCCCGACCTGTGCTTTTAAAGATATAGCACTTCAGCTTTTGCCCCACCTTTTAACGAAGAGTCTTCAAAAGATTCAAACAAATAAGACGGCAATTATTTTGGTCGCTACTTCCGGAGATACCGGAAAAGCGGCTTTGGAAGGATTTCGTGATGTTCCCGGGACAAAGATTCTTGTTTTTTACCCAGAAGATGGAGTCAGTGCCATGCAAAAGCGCCAGATGGTCACTCAAGAAGGGAAAAATGTTTTTGTCTGTGCCATTGCGGGAAACTTTGATGATGCACAGTCTGGAGTGAAAAAGCTCTTTACCAATCCGGAAATTCGCCAAAAATTACAGGAACACGGGGAAATGTTTTCAAGTGCCAACTCTATTAATTTGGGGCGTCTTCTTCCGCAGATTGTTTATTATATTTCTGCTTATTGTGATTTAGTAAAAGAGTCAAGGATCAAAGAGGGAGAACAAGTCAATATTGTTGTTCCAACCGGAAATTTCGGCAATATTTTGGCAGCTTATTATGCAAAACAAATGGGACTTCCGGTTCATAAACTGATTTGTGCAAGCAATTCCAATAATGTTCTTACTGATTTCCTTCGCACAGGAGTTTATGACCGGAACAGAACGTTCTATACAACAATTTCCCCCTCTATGGATATCTTAATTTCCAGCAATCTGGAACGTCTGTTGAGCCATTTGACAAAATCAGATAGCCAGGTTCACGAGTGGATGGATTCTCTTTCGAAAACAGGGCGGTATGAAGTAACTGATTCTGTGAAGGATTCCTTAAAAAATCTTTTTTGGGCAGGCTGCTGCAATGATGAAAGCACAAAGCAGACGATTCATAATCTGTTCTGCGACGAACATTACCTGTGCGACCCGCATACTGCTGTTGCAGTGAATGTATATCATCAGTATCTTTCTGAGACAAAAGAGGAGGATATTCCTGCTATAATCGCTTCAACTGCTAGTCCCTATAAATTTTCCGACAATGTTTTAAGCGCTATTTTAGAGAAACCTTATGACTCTGAAGACGATTTTCAGAAGGCAGTGAAGCTTTCGGAATTAAGCGATACTGAAATTCCGGAGCCGATCAAAGCGCTGTCTAATAAAAAAGTTCGTTTTACAGAAAGCTGTCATCCGGAAGAAATGAAGCAGGAAGTTTTGAAGTTTTCAGATGCAGAATAAAAAAGGACAGGAGCCCGGATATGTCGCTGTTTGCAATCGCTGATTTACACCTTTCTTTGGGAACAGACAAGCCTATGGATGTTTTTCATGGATGGGAAAATTATACGGAACGTCTTCAAAAGAATTGGATTTCTTTTATAAAGCCGGAAGATACGGTTGTAATTGCCGGAGACATTAGCTGGGCGATGAATCTG
>DHOF01000047.1:0-6125 GCA_002411615.1 Ruminococcaceae bacterium UBA5397 | reverse complement strand
TGATTCTCAAGGGAAATCATGATTATTGGTGGTCTACGCGCAGAAAGATGGAAAGCTTTTTGGCAGAGAATGGATTTTCCACTTTAAAAATTATTCACAATTCCGCTGAATTGGTAGGGGATATTGCTGTTTTTGGTTCACGCGGGTGGCTTTATAATGCAGAAACACCGGAAGACCAAAAAGTAATTAACAGAGAAGTCGGCAGACTAAAAACTTCTCTTGATGAAGCAAAAAAGCTCGGAGGAACTCCGATTGCTTTTCTTCATTATCCGCCTGTTTATGACGGGAACGAATGTACTGAAATTCTGGATGTTCTTTTGGAAAATCATATCAAGGAATGCTATTTTGGGCATATTCATGGCAATCAGGCAATGCGGCGCGCAATCACAGGGGATTATAAAGGCATTCAAATGCATCTGATTTCTTGCGATTATTTGAAGTTTTGCCCGATTTTAGTGCGCTAAATGTTAAACAAATTATAAATTCTCCATATTTGTATAGAAAAAACAGAATGACTATGTTATAATTATCAAGATAATTTGCTATTTCGCAGGAGGAAATTAAAATGAGTTTGAAATCATCCAACCAGGTTGCAACTAACCGCTATCAGTTAGAAATTGAAGTTGACGGAGATACTTTTGAAAAGGCAGTTGATCATGCCTATAAAAAGCAGAAAAATCGTATTAATATTCCGGGATTCCGTAAAGGAAAAGCTCCGCGTTCTTTTATCGAAAAATATTACGGCGCAAATGTTTTCTATGAGGATGCCATTAATGAGGTTTATCCCAGCGCTCTGGAAGAAGCTGTAAAAGCTGCTAATCTGGAAATGATTGAGGACAAAATTGATTTTGACTTGGTCTCTGCTGAAAAAGAAGGCCTTGTTTTTAAAGCAACTATCACTACAAAGCCAGAAGTTACCATTGAAAATTATAAAGGCATTGAAGCGAAAAAGCCTCCTGTAAAAATCACTGAAGATGATATTGCTGCTGAGCTGAAGAAAATACAGGAACGGAACGCTCGGATGGTCACTGTAGAAGATCGTGCTGCTCAGAACGGCGATATTGCAGAGCTCGATTTCGAAGGTTTTGTTGACGGAAAAGCTTTTGAAGGTGGTAAAGCTGAAAATTACAGCTTGAATCTTGGGGACGGACAGTTTATTCCTGGATTTGAAGATCAGGTCATCGGCCATAAAGCAAATGATGAATTTGATATCACTGTGACTTTCCCTGAAGATTATCAGGAAGAAAGTTTAAAGGGAAAAGAAGCTACTTTTAAGATCAAATTACATGAAGTCAAGAAGGAAGAACTTCCCGAATTAGATGACGATTTTGCAAAAGACGTCAGCGATTTTGACACTCTGGATGAATATAAGAAAGATGTTGAAAAGAAGCTGACAGAGAGCCGCGAAAACGCTGCAAAAGATGATGTTGACAATCAGCTGATTGACAAGATGATCGAACTGCTCCAAGGAGAAATTCCTGCGGCAATGTTCGAAAATCGCATCAATGAAGACATCAACGAATTTGCTTATCGGCTGCAGTCTCAGGGACTCAATTTGGAATCTTACATGAAATATACCGGCATGGACGAAAAAGCAATGCGCGAAAATATGCGTCCGCAGGCGGAGCGTCAGGTAAAACTGCGTCTGGCTCTTGAAAAAATTGCTGAACTGGAAAATGTAAAGCCTACAGAAGAAGATCTCTCCAAAGAATATCAGAAGCTGGCTGAAGGGTATCACCTTGACGTTGATAAAGTGAAGAAAGCAATTCCCACAGAAGATCTTTCCAAAGACTTAAAAGCTGGAAAAGCAATGGACTTTGTCCGGGATAATGCAGTTGTTACGGAAGGTGAAGACATCAAATCTGCTGAAAAGTCGAAAGAAAAAACAGCCAAGTCTTCAAAAGCAAAAATGACAAAAGAAAAAAGCGAAAAGAAAGAAACAGAGACCAAAGCTGAATAAGCTGTCTTTCTTTTGCCTAATCTTTTAATGAAGTTTGGAGGCAATTTTAAATGAGTTTAGTTCCATATGTAATTGAACAAACAAACCATGGCGAGCGTTCTTATGATATTTTTTCCCGCCTATTAAATGATCGCATCATTATGCTGACAGAAGAAGTTACAGACACTTCTGCCAATCTAGTAGTAGCGCAGCTGCTGTATTTGGAAGGACAGGATCCCACAAAGGATATCAGTCTTTATATCAATAGCCCTGGCGGTTCTGTAACAGCCGGTATGGCTATTTATGATACGATGCAGTATATTAAATGTGATGTATCGACGATCTGCATGGGATTAGCTGCCAGTATGGGAGCATTCCTTCTCACGGCCGGTGCAAAGGGAAAACGTTTCTCATTGCCGCACACTGATATCTTGATCCATCAGCCAAGCGGAGGCGTTCCGCAGTCACAGGTATCCGATATCATGATTCATGCTGGCTATTTGGCAAAGAAAAAGGAATTATTGAATCAAATCCTTGCAGAGCGTACTGGTCAACCGATCGAAAATATTATGCGTGATACTGATCGGGATCATTTTATGACTCCGGAAGAAGCTTTGGAATATGGTTTGATTGATAAAATTATCAAAGATCATAAAACAGAGATAAGCAGGTGATTGTTTGGGCTCAAATGAAGAATTTGGAGATCGCGAGCTTTGCTGTTCTTTTTGCGGAAAACCGCAAAGTGAAGTTCGCCGCCTAATTGCAGGCCCTGGAGTTTATATTTGTGACTCTTGTATCGAACTATGTAAGTCTATTCTTGACGATGAGATGAATCTCTCAACACGCCATGCAGACTTAGAATCCGGTGCAACAAAAGAGCTGCTGAAACCTCGGGAAATAAAAAAATGCCTTGATGAATATGTAATTGGTCAGGATCGTGCAAAGATGGCACTTTCTGTAGCTGTGTATAATCATTATAAGCGCATTTACTATGGACACAGTGATGATGTTGATCTGACAAAGAGCAATGTCCTTCTGCTTGGGCCAACCGGAGTTGGAAAAACCCTGCTGGCACAAACGCTGGCGAAAATTTTGGATGTTCCTTTTGCCATTGCAGATGCAACTACATTGACGGAAGCTGGTTATGTAGGCGAAGACGTTGAAAATATTCTTTTGCGTTTGATTCAGGCAGCAGATTTTGATATTGAAAGAGCAGAGCATGGCATCATTTATATCGATGAAATTGATAAAATTGCTCGCAAATCAGAAAATCCTTCCATCACGCGTGATGTTAGCGGTGAGGGTGTCCAACAAGCCCTTTTAAAAATTTTGGAAGGGACTGTCTCAAATGTTCCTCCGCAGGGAGGAAGAAAGCATCCTCAGCAAGAATTTCTTCAGATTGACACTACAAATATCTTGTTTATTTGTGGTGGTGCATTTGATGGTCTTGATAAAATTGTTGAACGCCGAAGTGCTTCAACTTCTCTCGGATTTGGCGGAGAAGTTCATAGCAAAGCGGAACTGGACGCACATGATTGGATGTCGGAAGTCGTTCCTCATGATCTTGTGAAATTTGGAATTATTCCAGAACTTGTGGGTCGAATGCCGGTTATTACAGCTTTAAGCGGTCTTGATGAGAAAGCCTTGGTCCGTATCTTGACAGAGCCGAAAAACTGCCTTGTCAAACAGTATCAAAAGCTTTTTCAGTTGGATCAAGTGGATCTGGAATTTACCGAAGATGCCTTGCTTGCTATTGCACAAATGACCGTTAAACGTCATACTGGTGCGCGTGGGTTGCGTTCTACGATGGAAAACATTCTGACAAAATTGATGTATAATGTACCTTCCGACTACACAATTGAGAAGATAACCGTTAACAAAGATACAGTCGAGAATGGAACAGACCCCGAAATTATTCGTAACCCAGACCGGAAACCGGTAAAGATTAAAGTTTCAATTCCGCGTTCTGCCAATAAAAAACGTGGACGCAGAGATACGGCTTAATTTATTTTGTTTATATTATAAGGCTGCTGTGAGTGGGGAATAGATTGATTTTCCCCTGCGGCAGCTTTTTTCAATAAGGAGTTTTACAATGAGCAATGAAACACAAAAAAAAGTCGAATTAGTTAGTGCTGAACATCCTCTGATTCCTGTTTTGGCATTACGGGGGCTTGTCGTGTTTCCTGGAATGTCTCTGCAGTTTGATGTAGGACGTCCAAAATCCATTTTAGCGCTAAAGAGCTCTATGGACAAAGAGCAAAAAATCTTTTTGGTCGCTCAGAAAGATCTAACGGTTAATGACCCGGGTAAAGATGATCTCTATTCGATTGGCGTAATTGCCAAAGTCAGACAGGTAATTCGTCGCTCTGATGAAGGAATTCGGGTAATCGTTGAAGGGATTTCCCGCGGAAAAATTGTTTCCATGTCAGAAGACAATCTGGAATATCTTTCTGCTGAAGTTGCAATTCTTCCCACAAAGGTGGCCAAAAAGGTCACTCCGCGACAAGAAGCGCAAATGAGATATGTTCGTACGCAGTTCGAAGAATATATTCGAAATTATACGCAGATTGCTCCGGATCTTGTGATTGGTGTTTTAGAGAAGAAAAATTGCGGCGATCTTGCGGATTATATTGCAGCAAACATTAATTTTGATTATGAGCAAAAGCAGAAACTTTTGGAAGAGCTTTCTCCTTTCAGCAGGCTGCAGAAACTTTCGCGCATATTGAAAGATGAAATTCGAGTATTGTCCCTGGAAAATAAAATTCAGGAAAAAGCAAAAGAGCAAATTGATGAAAATCAAAAGGACTATTATCTTCGGGAACAAATGCGTGCAATCGCTGACGAATTGGGGGAAGAGGATACCCCTGCAGAGGAAGCCGATGAAATGCGCAAACGCATTCAAGAGGCTGGAATGCCAAAGGAACAGCAGGAAAAGTTACTAAAAGAATGCGATCGAATGGCTAAAATGCCTGAAGGCTCTCATGAAGCCAGCGTTATTTTAAGTTACTTGGATATTTGTCTCTCTTTACCATGGAATGTTTCTTCGAAAGAACATATTGACCTTTCAAAAGCTAAAAAGATTATGGACCGTGATCATTACGGACTAACGAAGGTCAAGGAGAGAATCCTAGAATCCTTAGCGGTTAAAAAGCTGAACCCGAAAATGCAGGGACAGATTATTTGTCTTGTCGGACCTCCTGGAGTCGGTAAAACTAGTATTGCACACTCGATTGCAGAAGCGATTGGGCGAAAATATATTAGAGTTTCCCTGGGTGGTGTTCGGGATGAATCCGATATCATGGGACATCGCAAAACCTATATTGGTTCTATGCCGGGTCGAATTATTAATGCTATCAGACAGGCAGGGGTCAATAATCCTCTCCTTCTTTTGGATGAAATTGATAAACTCGGAAATGATTTTCGAGGAGATCCTTCTAGCGCTCTGCTAGAGGTATTGGATCCAGATCAAAACTCAACATTTTATGACCATTATATTGATTTGCCATTCGATCTCAGCAATGTATTGTTTTTGACCACTGCAAATGATGCCTCTGCGATTCCTGCCCCGCTTTATGACCGTATGGATGTGATTACCTTGGGCAGTTATACCCATCAGGAAAAATTCCATATTGCAGCAAAACATTTGATTCCAAAACAGCTCAAAAAGAACGGAATGAATTCTGACCAGCTAAAGATTTCTGCTTCTGCGATTCATGCGATAATTGACGGCTATACAAGAGAAGCGGGAGTGCGTGGGTTGGAACGTATGATCTCAGAAATTTGCAGAAAAAGTGCAATAAAAATTGTTAAAAATCCTAAAATAGTCATTCATGTAAACACAAAAAATCTGGAAGAGTTTTTGGGACCTAAAAAATTTCGAGAAGAAAACCAGAATAAAAAAGATCAGGTAGGACTCGTAAATGGATTGGCCTGGACAACAGTTGGAGGAGAAATGCTGCCAATTGAAGTTGCGGTCATGGACGGCAGCGGAAAAATCGAGCTGACCGGAAGCCTCGGCGATGTTATGAAGGAGTCTGCAAAAACCGCTATCAGTTGTATTCGTACAAGAGCCAAGTCACTTGGAATTCAAGCCGATTTTTATAGTAAATATGATATCCATATCCATGCCCCAGAGGGAGCTATCCCAAAAGACGGTCCCAGTGCCGGTGCAGCACCAGCCTCCTTC
>DHOF01000004.1:13447-15316 GCA_002411615.1 Ruminococcaceae bacterium UBA5397 | reverse complement strand
CGCTCTACTTTTGTATCATGCAAAGCCATCTGGCTTGCTTCATAAGCATACTTATCGTGCATAAAATGAATGATGTTATTGGCGTCCGTATAAAGCTGCGCATCGTATTCCAGCACTTTTTGATAGCTTTTCCAAACCTTATCATAATCGAGGATTTCGTCCGTCATCGGCTCAATTCCCGGCACAACGAGCGTTCCCTTTTTCTCATCGATTCCGCCGTTGATCGCATAGAGCAAAGACTTGGCAAGGTTGCAACGAGCGCCGAAAAACTGCATCTGTTTGCCCATTCTCATAGCGGAAACACAGCATGCGATTCCATAATCGTCTCCGTAGATTGGGCGCATAATATCGTCATTTTCATATTGAATTGAATCGGTTTCAATAGAAACCTCTGCACAGTAATTCTTCCATGTCTGCGGCAGATGTTCGCTCCAAAGAACCGTCAGATTCGGTTCCGGTGCGGTACCGAGATTTTTCAGCGTATGCAGATAACGGAAAGAGTTCTTGGTGACCAGCGGTTTGCCGTTTACGCCGACGCCGCCAAGAGACTCTGTGATCCATGTGGGATCGCCGCCGAAAAGCTCATTATATTCCGGGGTGCGCAGATGGCGCACCAGACGAAGCTTTATGATAAACTGGTCGATCAGCTCCTGTGCGCCTTCTTCGTCCAAAAGACCGTTCTGCAGATCACGTTCAATATAAATATCGAGGAAAGTAGAGGTACGGCCCAAAGAAGTTGCAGCGCCATTGTTTTCCTTTACCCCTGCAAGATATCCCATATAAACCGCCTGTACAGCTTCTTTGGCATTAGTGGCGGGCTTTGTTAAATCGATTCCGTAGCCTGCACCCATTTTTACGATCTCTTTTAAAGCTTTGATCTGCATGCTGACTTCTTCGCGCAAACGAATTCTCTCGTCATCCATCGGACCATCCAGTTCGTCGAGATCTTTTTCTTTTTCGCTGATCAGAAAATCGATGCCATAAAGCGCCATCCGGCGATAATCTCCAATGATTCTGCCGCGTCCATAAGCGTCCGGAAGTCCTGTCAGCAATCCTGCGTGGCGTGCCGTTCTTACTCTTTGGGGATAAGCGTCAAAAACGCCCTCATTATGGGTTTTGCGATACTCTGAAAAATGGCGTTCAATTTCCGAATTGAGCTTATACCCATACTGTTGGAGGCTCTGTTCGGCCATGCGCATTCCGCCGTAAAGATTCACCATTCTTTTAAGGGGAGCATCTGTCTGAAGTCCGACAATCACTTCATTTTCACGGTCAATATAGCCGGGTTCAAAATTGTTGATGCCGGAAATCCGGTCCGTTTCAACATCAAGGACACCACCTTTTTTCATTTCTTCCTGTAAAAGTGTGGTGCATTTTCCCCAGACCTTCTGCGTTTTCTCAGTAGGTCCCTTTAAAAAGCTTTCGTCTCCCTCATAAAGGGTATAATTCTTCTGAATAAAATTGCGAACATCGATTGTATTCTGCCAGTTTCCATTATGAAAACCTTCCCAAGCTTTCTGCATTTTAAATTCCTCCTGAAAAGTTCTGAAAATATTTTTTCTGATCTTCTTCCACCACATTGGGATCCATAGCAGGAACCCCTTTTAAAGAATAGGGAATTCCCATCGTTTCGTATTTGCTGACTCCCAGCAAATGGTACGGCAAAAGTTCCACCTGTTTAACATTCGGCACCTGCTCCAAAATAAATTGACGCAGTGCTTTCAAATGTTCCGGAGAATCCGTCAGTCCCGGCACTACTACATGGCGCACCCATACCGGCGTCCCACTTTTTTGTACCGCTTCTAAAAAGCGATTTGTTTCGTCCCAGCTTTGGCCTGTCATACTCTGATACTTTTCCGATGTAATCTC
>DHOF01000004.1:0-13330 GCA_002411615.1 Ruminococcaceae bacterium UBA5397 | reverse complement strand
AATCTCTTTTACATCATAAAGAATCAAATCGGTATTTTTTAAAATTGCCTCATAATTTCCCGTTCCGCAGCCGGCTGTATCCAAACAGGTATGGATTCCCTCTTCTTTGCAAAGAGAAAGCATCCCCTCAAGAAACTGTGGCTGCATTAAAGGCTCTCCGCCGGAAAAAGTGACTCCGCCGCCGCTCCGTTCAAAATATGGACGATAGCGCAAAAGCATTTTTAAAAGTTCCTGCGGTGACATTTGTCTGCCACCTAATAAGTCCCATGTATCCGGGTTATGGCAAAACCTGCACCGCAGCCGACACCCCTGCATAAACACGACTACACGAATTCCCGGTCCGTCTACTAGTCCCATGCTCTCAATCGAATGGATTCGAGCAAGCGTCATTTCTCTGCTCCTTCCTTTTCCGGACAAACGCAAATAAAAATGCCGATCGTCCAGGTGTTTTACGCCCAGACGGTCGGCATTTTCCGATCATACTCCATGTGGTTATTCCCACTTCCGTCAGTCATATGATCTTTATGGTTTTAGTATACTATATCTTGACGAAAGAAGTCAACCACTAAAAATTTTTCTGCATGTTTCACAAGAAAACAACTTGCCAGAGAAAGAGCCCTGTGATATAATAACAGGCGTTGCTAATATGCGTCCGTAGCTCAGTTGGATAGAGCGTTCGGCTCCGACCCGGAAGGCCGCTGGTTCGAATCCAGTCGGGCGCACCATAAAAAAGATCCATGTGCAGGAATTAAACCTACACATGGATTTCTTTGTTTTTTCTAATATTTTCATATTAGAAATTATCAAAACCTGCACTGGAGGATCGTGAGAATGAAATATACCTGCACATTAATCGCGGTTAAAAACATGGAAAAGGCAAAACAGTTTTACCACGACGTTTTGGGGCTGGAAGTCATTTCTGACTTTGGAGCAAATGTCACTTTGACGGGCGGTATCGCATTGCAGACTGCTGATACTTGGAAAAATTTCATTCATAAGCAAGAGAAAGAAATCGTCTTTGGAAACAATGCCTGTGAGTTGTATTTTGAAGAAGATGATATGGACAGCTTTGTTAAAAAACTAAGCAGCATCAAAAGCATCCTATACGTTCACCCGCTCTTTGAACATCCATGGGGTCAGCGAGTCGTTCGTTTCTATGATTTGGATAAGCATATCATTGAAGTCGGTGAAAATATGAACATGGTGGTTAAAAGATTCATAAACACTGGACTCTCGATTGAAGAAACAGCTGCCCGTATGGATGTACCGATTGAGTATGTAAAATCGTGCTTAGTGTAAAAATGAGCATTTTATGAGGTCATGACTTACATCTAAGTTGAATAACTGTCACAAAAAAAGACATGACCTTACTGATTCGTAAAAGTCATGCCTTTTTCTTTTCCCAATCAAGACTGCTCAATCTAGGCTTATTCTTCACTGCCCTTTCGTTGATACATTTGCGCATCACTTTCCAAAATCAATGTGTCAATGCTCTTATTTGTCCCATCCGTTTGCGCAATTCCAATACTGATTGTAATATTTTGGTGAAACTTTTTGTCTGAGACAATGTTCTTGTAAAACACATTTCTTTCAATTTTCGCTAACTTGCGTGCCCGCCGATTCATTTCGGAAATGTCATATTTGCCACACAGAACCGCTATAAATTCATCTCCGCCCATACGTGCGACCAGCCCGTCCGGAAATACTTTTTGAATCTGTTTTGCAGTAACAGAAAGCACATAATCGCCATACTGATGCCCATAAGTATCGTTAATTAATTTAAAATGATCGAGGTCCATATAAAAAAGCGTCATTGGCCCTCCGTAATGATCTTTCATATAATTATAAAAATAACGACGATTATAAACCTGCGTCAAAGGATCGGTATTCGCCATCCTTATAATCTTTTTTTCGTAAGAACGCTCTACCGTAACATCGGTAAAAAGGCAATAATATCCGGATACATAGCCAAATGCATCGATAATCTCGCGCTCAATCAAGTCAAAAATCAAGCTCTGATCTCCACGCTGAAAAACGACTTCTTCCTCCTTCAATTTTTCATGATCATGCTTTTTTAAATAAACATTTTGAAAGGTTGAAGCTTTCCACACTCTATAATCTAACATGGAATCTGAAAGATCAAATATGGTTTTAAAATTTTGGTTTGTACGAACAATATTCCATTGCTTATCACAAATTGCAAGCGGAAAGGGGAAGTTTTCAATTAAAGTTTCCAGTTGCACTCCGATATTGCTAAAATCAGTCATATCATGTGCAACACCAACCATTCCCATGATAGAGCCGTCAATATCAAACAACGGGGATTTAAAGGTACGGAGTTGTTTTAATCCGTCCTTTGTTTTTACAGCCTCTTCAGAAACACAAGTCTGTCGTTTTTGTATAACGGCATTATCAGACTCCTGACAAGCATATTTCCCAGTCCCATACTCTTCCGGAGGAAAGTCCCAAATATAACAGTGCCCTTTTCCCTTAACTTGTTCTTTTGTCTTATGTACGGTTTTGCAGAACTGCGAATTTACAATCATATGGGCACCGGCAATATTTTTATACCAAACCATTTCCGGTATACTATCAATCGTCACCGTCAGGAGGCTTTGATACAGCCACGCGTCATATTTATATCGCGTCTCTTTGATCCGGTTGGCAAAATAAAACTGGAGCATCTTTTCAGAAGATGATTTTTCCCAAATCCCATCTACTAAAAGCAACGTTTCTTCATTGAGCTGTAATAATTCTTCTTCTTGCCCATAAAAAATTGAAGTAACATTTTTTTGTTTAAAAGTGCAAATTTCTGCTATTAAGGATACCCGATCGATAATAATAAGACTCATTCCCTTATCAAAATTAATCTCAGAAATTTTTTGACATGTCAGGAATCCGCAGGTGACGTCTTCTTCCAATGGCACCTTCCGCAAGCAAGATTCCAATTCTAAGGAATCACTAAAAATATATACTGTCAAATGTAATCCATTCATAAACATGATCACCCCCACAGGATTAAACAACTCTGTTGTAATTCAAAATATTAAAACGCGTAAAAGCTTTTTCGTTTCTATATATTATAATATCATAAAGTATACTTAATTTCAACTAAAATATTTTTAAATTTGTTTAGTTTAATCAAAAAAATAATAGTTATTATCGTTTTTCAAGAAACAGAAATTATTTTCAACGAAAGGTAATCAGCTTTTATAAAATCCCAATTCTAAATTTTCCCGCAGAATTACTTGATTTAGGCCTAAAGATTCATTAATAAAAATGTATGGTAAAACTTTACTTTACGGCTCAGTATGCTATCATAAAAAAGGAATTTGTAATCATGAAACCACCATATTTTATATATTATGGAAGCTGACATCGTCCAACTATTTTCGACTGTTCTGGAAAGGAGGGCTCTTTATTAAATCTCCAAAAGATATCACTCTCTTCGGACAAAGGAAGCCAAGCTGTTTATTCAAAATATCTTCTGATTATTTGGTTCTTAAAATGATTTGTCTTCTTTTTTTCTGTACCGCCTTTTTCTGCAGCTGCGGAGATTCCTCGAACCTCTCTGCAAAAAACGCTTCTTCAGCGATAGTGGGAGCTACTTCCTTTCCAATTCAGAATCTTCCAAAAGTCTCTGCAACGAACCAGGTAATTCAAGAGAACAACGCCGCCTTAGATATTGGAAATCTCTCACAGGGGTATTTTCTGGCCTCTTATTCCGGCAATCAGACAAAGCAGGCTAAATTGCGCGTCGTAAAGGACGACCAAACATATTACTACGATTTGACTTATGGAAAAACAGACGCATTTCCGCTTTCTCTCGGAAACGGAACTTACGAAGCAACCATTTTTCAGCAGATTGCAGATGATCGCTATGCTGCAATTCTGACGAATTCCTTTTCTGTAGAACTCAAGGATGAATTTTCTCCTTTTCTGGTTTCCACTCAATATATTCCTTTTTCCAGTAACAGTATCGCTGTGCAGAAAGCGTACGAGCTCTCCTCTGATTGTCATTCCGATGCGGAGGTTCTATCCAAAATATATAATTATATCAAAGACCACATCTCTTATGATAAAGAAAAAGCTGCTTTTCTAAAAACAATTTACATTCCCAATCCGGATGAGACACTCAGCAATCAAAAAGGAATCTGCTATGATTATGCTTCTCTTGCAGCCGTGATGCTGCGCGCAAACGGAATCCCTACCAAGCTGATCTTTGGCTATGTAGGAGAAAACGATCTGTATCACGCATGGGATATGGTTTATCTGCAAAATTCCGGATGGATTTCTGTAAAGTTCGAAGCGGACCCCAATGAATGGAATCGAATTGATCCCACCTTTGCAGCCAGTATGAATGACAGCTCTCTGTCAACTTTTATCGGAAACGGTTCTCGTTATACAAATCGCTATATTTATTGACTCGCAAGATTATTTTTTAAAATACGACAGGAGGAATTTCATGCACTCTCATCAGCAAAAAGAGCTTTCCCCCACTCTGCTCTCTCTCTTTTTTAACAGTCTCGGGGTTCTGCTAAAAGCGGGAATTCCAATTCAAAATTGTCTATCTCTGATGCTGGAGGATTCCAAAGACGACAGCCTAAAAGAGATTCTCTCGAAACTCAATACGGAAATTAAAACAACTTTTCAGCTGCATCTTGCCATGCAGCAAACCGGTCTTTTTTCGGAATACGCAATACAGATGGTGAAAATCGGAGAAACTTCCGGGAGATTAGAAGCAGTGTGTTCATCTCTTGCAGATTATTACGAACAAAAAGACACAATCACTGCACAAATGAAACGTTCCATTTTAAGCCCTGTGATTCTGATCTGTGTAGTAAGCGCGGTGATTACATTTCTGGTCCTTAAAGTTCTTCCTATTTTCAGTAACGTCTATGCACAACTAGGGATTTACATGGAACAAAATTCTATGATTTTGGCCGCACTGACCATTGGAAAGACAGCAATGATTCTCTCTTTGATTCTGCTCCTTTTTCTTGGAATCTGTGGATTGATGATGCTTTCTTCCTCCGGAAAGAAACAGGTGCTCCATATGATTAGTAAAATCCCAAAAGTCAAAAAAGTCATTTCCGGGATTTTAGTCTCACAGTTTTCTTCTGCACTCTCGATGCTGCTGCAAAGCGGCATGGACCCTGAACACGCCATGGAACTTTCCTCCGGCATTATCCAAAACGAAATTCTGGATGATAAGCTTATAAACTGCAAGAAGGATTTTAAAAATGGAGTTTCGATTGCAGAAGCTTTGGCAAAGAATCAAATTTTCAGCCCATTTCATACCAGTATTCTCTTAACTTCTGCGAAAGCCGGCGCAACTGATCAGGTGCTAAAAAAGCTTTCCGAAGAAATTATGGAGGATTCTATGGAATCCCTGGAAAATGCAATGGGTTTGATTGAACCCATCCTGGTTGCTGTGCTTTCGGCAATCATCGGCATCATTCTTCTCTGCATTATGCTGCCGCTGATCGGCATTCTGTCTTCTATGGGCTAAAAAGGGAGTGGTTTTTAGATGAAAAGACGCTCTTGCAGCGGATTTAAAGCTCTAATTTTGACCATCTGTCTGCTGGGAATTATTTTTGCGCTGCTCTTTCAACATACCGATACTCTTTCTAAATCTCTCCAAGCACAATCTCAGCAAGCAGCACAAACCGCCATCAGTCGGGCCTTAATGACCTGCTATGCGGTGGAAGGCTGCTATCCTTCCAGTACGGATTATCTGGAACAAAATTACGGATTGTATATCGATCATCAAAAATACTTAGTGGACTACCGCATATTTTCTACCAACCTAATGCCGGAAGTTCACTTAATCCCGCGTTCTGCCTAAAATATTCTAAATAGGATCAATCAACAGAAAGGAGGCGTCTCTACCATGCAGCATTCTACAGCGGAAAAGAAACATGCAATCTTCCGATTCTTGATTCCGTTTCTTCTCGTTTGCCTTTTTGCGGTCTGCAGCATTATTGTAACGGTTTTTGGTCTGAAGGCTTATCTGAAAATTCAAAAAGATACCGATCTTGCCTATCAAAGCCGTACAGGCGCCTCCTACCTTGCAAATCGTCTGCGTGGGACTGAAGGAAGCATCTCTCTAAAAGACAATCACACCATTCTTCTTACCGAAGACGAAAGCGGCACTGCTTATGAAACATATATTTATTTTTCTAACAATACTCTTTGGGAAAGTACCGTCCTTTCCGGAAGTGAACCGATCGACCCCGAAAAAATTGTAGAAGCTTCTGATTTTTCAGTTCAATGGCTTGCTTCTGACCTTCTTTCGTTTTCCATCACCGGAGCAGATGGGAAGCAGGATACGCGTAGCGTGTATCTTGGAAAGGAGGCTCTTAGTAGATGAAAAGCCACTCAAAATCAGTAGGTCTGCTGATCGAAATTTCCATTTCCGTTTTGTTTTTTTCTTTATTCTGTGCCATTGCGCTGCAGTTATTTGTTCACGCAAAAACGCTGAGTCAAAATTCTGTACTCAAGACAAAAGCAATGGGCTGTGCACAATCGGTTGCTGATTTATTTCGTTCTAATGAAGATTTTGATGAGCTGATCAAAGAGCAATACCCAAACGCTTCTATTCTGCAGGACCAGATCGTAATTTCGTTAGATAAAGACATGCAGCCCACTTCTTCCGACTCTGGGGCTTATCAGCTCACCGCCTCTCTAAATGAGGAACAAACCGAAACCGGCATTATGAAAACCGCCCAGATTTCCGTTCATTCAGAAAGCACGTCCCTCTGTTCTCTGGAAACGAAAAAATATTTTCCTAGGGAGGCGAGTTCATGAACCGATGGAATCACAGGGAAAGAATCGGAGTGGGCACCAATATTGGGTTTGTTTCACTGCTGATGATCTTTCTCACTTTATGCCTTACCTGCTTCTGCGTATTGGCCCTTTCAATCGCTTCAAAAGACAGCCGCCTTACAGAACGAAGCCTTGACTACACCCAAAGTTATTATCAGGCAGACGAATTAAGCCAGGAAACCTTGCAAAAACTGGATCTTGGACTTTCTACGATTAAGAAAAACACCAGTGATCCTTCTCAATATTACACACAGGCTTCAAATTTTCTGGGAACGCTCGGGCAGGATGCCCGATATGAAGAAACAGATCATACGGTTACATTGACTTATTCGATCAGCGAAAAATCCAAGCTGCTGCAAGTAATCCAAATCAATGCGCCATCCGAAAAGATGCGCTATACCGTTTTATCTACCCATACGATTTCTCTGCCCGATGACCTCTCCGGGCAGTCCCAAAATCTTTGGAAAGGGAATTGATCTTATGAAAATTCAGGAACTGCTCACACAAGCTGTTGAAAAGTCTTGTTCTGATGTGTTTATTATTTCTCATCTGCCGGTCACATTTAAGTGTAATGGAAAGTTTATCCACATAAATAAAACGCTTCTCTCTCCGCAGGAAACAGAAGAACTGATTACTCAAATTTATACTCTTGCAGAAAACCGCAAAATGGATCCTCTGCTGGAAACCGGAGATGATGATTTTTCGTTTTCTATTAACGGTTTGGGGCGATTTCGTGCAAACACCTATCGTCAGCGCGGTTCTCTTGCCGCTGTGATCCGCATCATTTTCTTTCAGCTGCCGGATCCAGCGAAACTGGGAATTCCGGATCAGGTCATGAAACTGAGCGAGCTAAACAGCGGGCTGGTACTTGTTACAGGCCCTGCCGGGAATGGAAAATCCACAACACTCGCCTGTTTAATTGATCGGATTAACAAAACCCGCAGCGGCCATATTATCACCATGGAAGATCCGATTGAATATATTCACCGTCATAATCAATGTATTGTCTCTCAGCGGGAAGTCGCTTCCGATACCAAAAACTATGTAACCGCTCTGCGCGCCGCACTTCGTCAGGCGCCAAACGTTTTACTTCTGGGGGAAATGCGGGATCTCGATACAATCGAAACAGCTATGACGGCTGCGGAAACCGGGCAACTGATTTTTTCTACTCTGCACACCAATAATGCAGTCAGCACAATCGACCGCATCATCGATGTTTTTCCCACCAATCAGCAGCACCAAATCCGTTTGCAGCTTTCGATGGTGCTCAAAGCCGTTGTTTCACAGCAGCTTCTCCCTACGGTCAATGGCGGGATGGTACCGGCCTTTGAAATCATGATCTGCAACCTTGCTGTACAAAATATGATCCGCGAAGAAAAAGTTCATCAGCTGGATTCTGTTATTTTTTCCGGTACTAAAGAAGGGATGATCTCGATGGATACCAGTATTTTTAACCTCTGTAAAGCGGGTAAAATCACAAAAAGAACCGCACTGGAACGCTGCCTGGATCGAGATTCTATGGAAACTCAGCTTAAAACGATTTAACTTGTTTTAAATAATTTTGAATAATTCTTTAATAATTTTTCAATAATTATTAAATTTTGTCAATATATTAATTATTTTAAGTACTTTTTGAAATATTTATCGTAAATTATTGCAAAATAGGGTTGCAATTTATGAAGCGACCTGTTATAATACAGACAAAGAAAAGCAAAAGGGGTGAATCCAATGGCATAGAAAAAACGGAACGCCGTATTCCGAGAACGGCAAAATTTTACGAGGAGTGGATTCCAATGCACAAGTTATTACGGGCGAAACTTCTGTATCAACAAAAATAAAATTTAAGGGATGAGTCCCATGTGCCAAAGATTCTAAAAATTTTGGTGAAATTAAGCTGTGACTTTTAAAAGCACAGACCATTCTGATTCATTCAGTTATATAAACATAAATAAAAAGAGCCAAACACAGCGAGTGAAACTTTTTCATCCTATGTGTTTGGCTCTTTTTTTTTGTGATCTTTTCCGTTTTTGTTGCAAATGAATTTTTTTATTTTATTAAGATTGCCCTTTTTAAAAATTTTTGGTTTTGGCTATTCCAAAAAATAAAAAAGCGTGTAGAATGAGATTGTAAATCTTTGTACAGAGTAGAAAGTACGCATAAAGTGCCGATGGACGGGAAGTTGCTGTCGGACGACGCGGTCGAAACACGACCGGATGATGTGCTTTCGCATCCGCTGTCACAAAAGAGTCTTCTCTGTTTGTGGCATTGCCGATTTCAGAGGAGGAATCAATATGAAAAATCATTCCACGCTGGTCCGGTTGACTACAATCGCATTTCTTGTAGCGCTGGATATCATTCTCGGTCGGTTTTGTTCCATCAGCACCCCCATCGCCCGAATCGGGTTCAGTTTTATCCCTGCTTCTTTATTGGGCTTCCTTTTTGGCCCTTTAGTGGGCGGCCTGGGATGTGCTGTCGCAGATATCCTTGGAACTTTTCTTTTTCCGACCGGTGCTTATTTTCCCGGAATTACACTGACGAGTTTTTTCGCGGGCGCTCTCTACGGGCTGATCCTTCATAACCGCCCGATCTCTTGGCTGCGTTCTTTGACCGCCGCTTTCTGTGTCTGCACCACACAGCTGCTTCTTAACAGTTTTTGGCTTTCGATGATCACAGATACTTCCCTTGCGGCGCTGCTCTCTGTTCGCTTTATCAAGAGTGCCATTATGGTGCCGGTCATCACTATGGGCATCGAGCTCTTATACCCGCGGTTGATTCCAATCGCCAAAAAACATCTTTCTAATTATTAATCAATCAACATAAAAAAGGTCCCACTCGGCTGTAAAAACGCCTTGTGGGACCTTTTTTTATTTATTTTTTGCTGCCTGTTCTGCCATTTCTTTCTTTTCGGCGATAATTTCATTTGCTTCCCGATAAATTTCTTCCGGATCTTCTCCGATTGAGAATTTACCATCTTCATAAAGGATTTTTCCGGCGACCATTGTCATTTTTACATTTTGTTTACTGCCGCTGTAAACCAAATTTTTTAAAAGATTATTTTCCGGCTGCATATTGGGCTGATGAAGATCAATCATGATTAAATCGGCCTGCTGACCCGGAGAAAGTGTTTCACAATTTGAAAGCCGCATGGCTTTTGCACCGCCTACCGTCGCCATGCGAAGAACCGTATTGGCATCCATTGCGGAGGCGTCATTGAGTGAAAGCTTCTGCAATGCCGTTGTCAGGAACATCTCTCGGAACATATCGAGGCAGTTATTACTGGCCGGTCCGTCCGTTCCAATCGCAAGATTAATTTTTCGTTTTTCCATCTCACACAGCGGAGCAATTCCGCTGGCAAGCTTTGCATTGGAAGCAGGATTGGTAATGACCGAAATTCCGCGCTTTACACAAATATCAAGATCCTCAGGCGTCATATGGACGCAATGGAATCCGCCCCCGCCAAAATCAAACAGATGGAGACTATCCATAAAAGCAGTCGGCGTCATACCGGTTCTCTCTTTACACTGCTCTACCTCGGAAACGCTTTCGGAATTATGCACATAAACCGGCGCCTCAAATTCATGTGCCAATTTTGCAATCTTTTTCATGCGTTCCGGAGCAGTGGTATATTCTGCGTGAAACCCCAGTTGGTGCGTAATCAGCGGGTCAAAGTGATTAAACGTTTTATGGTCTTCTGAAAGTTCTTCGGGACTACTGGTAAAATCATTGACACTGCCGCAGAGGACCATTCGGAAACCGCTCTGAGCGGCAGCCTGAGCCGCCTCTTTTGGGAAAAGATACATATCAAAACACGCCGTGATTCCACTTGTCAGATATTCCAAAATGGCAAGTTTTGTAAGCGGTCCAATATCTTTTTTCCGGAGCTGTGCCTCCATCGGAAACACCTGCTGATTGAGCCAATCCAAAAGCGGCAGATCATCCGCATAAGAGCGCAAAAAAGTCATTGGAGAATGAGTATGCGCATTTTTAAATCCCGGAAGGATCAGGTTTCCTTTGCCATCGATCGTACGGTCAAACGGTTCTCCGTCCTCTTTTTCTGGACCGACATAAGTGATTTGATTACCATTTGTCCGAAGTTCCCCGAGAAATACAGGCTTCCCCTCTTCCATCGTTTCTATTTTTACATTTCGTATCCGAATTTTCATAGAGATTTCCTCCTTACCTTCCAGATTAATATTTAGAAGCTTGACATGCTTTTTTCAAACTCTCTGTAAAAGGCGGACGGCAAATTCCGCTTTCCGTTACAATCGCAGTAATCAGTGTATGGTCCGTCACATCAAACGCCGGATTATAGCATTTCACATGCTCCGGCGCCATTGGTTCCCGATACCACTTTTCGCGGATTTCTTCCGGATCGCGCAGTTCAATCTGAATTTCGTCTCCGCTCTTACAGGAAAGGTCAATAGTAGAAGTAGGCCCAAGCACATAAAAAGGAATCCCATAGTGCTTTGCAAGAATTGCTACTCCGCTTGTTCCAATTTTATTAGCGGTATCCCCATTCGCCGCGACTCGGTCACAGCCGACAAAACAGGCATTTACCCAACCGTTTTTCATCACCAGAGAAGCCATATTATCACAGATCAGCGTCACATCAATGTTAGCTTTCTGCAGTTCGTAACTTGTAAGCCTAGCTCCCTGCAAAAGGGGTCTTGTCTCGTCCGAAAAAACACGAAAATTTCTGCCTCTCTCTTTTGCGAGAAGCATCGGCCCCAACGCCGTCCCATAAAGAGAAGTTGCCAGAGGACCTGCATTACAATGAGTCAAAAGGCCGTCTCCCTCTTTAAAAAGTGAAAGCCCGTATTCCGAAATAGAACGGCACATATTGATATCTTCCTGCTGAATCGCATGCGCTTCTTCCCCTAGTATGGCAATGATTTCAGGAATCGATTTTTCTTGATTCTTTTCTGCAACCTTTTCCATTCGCTTGATTGCCCAACTTAGATTAACCGCTGTTGGCCGTGAAGAATTGAGATAAGACCCAATTTCACAAAGCTTTTGATAAAACGCAGAAAAGGAATCCGCATGGATCGTTTTAGCAAGAACATAAATTGAATACCCCGCAAAAATTCCGATCGCCGGAGCCCCCCTAACACGAAGCTTTTGAATTGCCTCATAGCACGATTTCGGCGTTGAGAGCGTTAAAAAGCGGGTCTCATTGGGCAAAATGCTCTGATCTAAGATCACCACTGCCGTTTCCGATTCATTCAGTGCAACATTTTCTGGATACCGAACTTCCATTTTTTCTCCTCCCATTATTTCTGCAAAACAGTCTCTCCCATAGCCGTAATCCCGGCCGTCACCAATTTTCGGAACAGAGGCGCCGCAATTTTAGCGGCCTCTCCCACTTCTTGATGGGAAAGCGGTCGGTCTCCGATTCCGCACCCAAGATTCGAGATAAACGAAATTCCACAGATTTTCATTCCCATATGATTGGCAGCAACTGCCTCACAAGCGGTACTCATTCCAACCGCATCCGCACCCAAAACATGTGCCATACGAACCTCAGCAGGGCTTTCAAAATTGGGGCCGGTAAACTGAAGATAGGTTCCTTCCCGAAGCGAAATTTCAAGATCTTCGGCTTCTTTTTTCAGGAGTTCCTGTAAATCCCGGTCATAAATTTCGCTCATATCGGGAAAACGGGGACCTAGCTCGTCCGGATTTTTCCCAATCAGCGGAGACGGCACAAAATCCGAAATCTGATCTTTAATCAGCATAAAATCACCCGCACAAAAGTCCGGATTCACGCTGCCCGCAGCATTCGTCAAAAACAGGATTTCCGCACCGAGTCTTCTCATCAGGCGCGTCGGCAGCACTACGTCCTGCATAGAATATCCTTCATAATAATGGACTCTTCCCTGCATCATCACGACGGGGACTTTTCCAATATGGGCAAATAAGAACCGCCCTTTATGTCCGGGAACGGTAGAAACCGGGAACCCCTCGATCTCATGGTAGTCGATCGTTCCCTCCACTTTTACATAGTCTCCGTAATCGCCCAGTCCGGAGCCAAGAATCAGAGCTACTTTCGGGATAAACGGAATTTTATCCTTTACGCTTTGAAAACAGCGTTCCAATTTTTCAGAAACAGTCATTACAAAAATTCATCCTTTCCCGCAAAAGCATGTGACTTTTTCTCTCTTGTCCTTGTTTTTTGCAAGCAAATTTTTTATACTGATAAAAAAGAGTTTATCATGAAAGAGAAGGTTTTATCATGTATTCTTACCGAAAAGCGTTAATTGAAGGCGGAAAAACACTCCTTCATTCCGGATTAACAGTGGAAACATGGGGAAATTTGAGTCTGCGTGATCCGGAAAGCGGACTTATTTATTTAACTCCAAGCGGGATGGACTATGAAATCTGTACGGAAGAAGATATTGTTGTACTTTTTCCCGATGGCAGCATCTCTTCTGGAACCAGAACCCCTTCCGTCGAAAAGGATCTGCATATTGCAGTTTATCGTACCCGCCCAGAAATTAATGCGATT
>DHOF01000108.1:3333-9235 GCA_002411615.1 Ruminococcaceae bacterium UBA5397 | reverse complement strand
TTCACGGACATTCCCCGGCCATTGGTACTGACAAACTTCCTCCAAAACTTTATCAGAAAAGCTTTTCTGCAAATTATATTTCTGACAAAAATAATGAAGAAAATGGAGGCAAAGCGGCACAATATCTTCTTTTCTGTTGCGAACAGGCGGAATAATCAACGGAATTACATGGATTCGATAATAAAGATCCTCTCGAAAAGTACCGTTATGCACCATCTCTGCAAGGTTCCCGTTTGTTGCAACAATCAATCGAAAATCAACTTTTTTGGATTTAATGGCTCCAATTCTTTGAATGCTCTTTTCTTCGATCATACGAAGGACTTTTCCCTGAATACTCATCGGCAAAGAATTGATCTCGTCCAGAAAAAGCGTTCCACCGTCTGCCGCTTCCACCAATCCGGTCTTTCCCTCTCGGTTTGCTCCCGTAAAACTGCCTTTTTCATAGCCAAATAGCTCTGCTTCAATCAAATTTTCCGGGAAAGCCGCACAGTTTACCGCAATCAATGGCTTATCCTTGCGTTTACTGTGTTCATGAATATAATGTGCAATGACTTCTTTGCCGCTGCCTGACTCTCCATACAGCAGAACCGTAGAATCCAGCGGTGCTACACTGTCCGCAACGGAAAGCAGCTGCTGAAACTCCGAACTTTTTGCGACAATACAAGTCTTTTCGGTTGTTTTCGGCTTCAGAGTCGTATCATTTAAAATTTTATTCTGTTCCCAAAGGGTATGATGCAGATTCTCAAAATCCTGCACATCCTGCATCAGCATAACTACATATTTAATATTTCCATGTCCATCAAAGATCGGAGTCCCCGTTACAATTCGTACGCGAGTTGCTCCGTCTACTTTCTGAAAATCTTGATAATACTGAAGGCGGCTAACTCTTCTTTTATACCGGCAGACGAGGTCAAAGACGCAAACATCGATCACTTTTGTAAAGTCATGAACATTCATCTTCAGATATTCTCGTCTGGGAATATTTCTCCAGTTTACCATCATGGTATTCATAAAAATAAAATTGCCCACAGAATCATAAATCGCAATTCCAGCATCAATATTGTCCAATACTTCGGTCAGTGACAGCTGCTCAAAAAGGCTTCCAAATGAAAAAGATTCCTGCAAATGATTCCACCTCCCGAGCGCTTAGTTTGTTATTATCTTATCATAAAAATGAGCCATATGAAAGAGTTAAATCAGTTATTTTTCATAAAACATCAATTATCCGAACCCGGTATTTTTTTTTAACAGAAACTACCAAATTCGGATAACTTGTTGTCTTTTATAAAAGAAATTTTGTCAAATCATTTCGCTGAATGTCTGGATTCTGGTACGAATCTGCTCATAGCTGGTATTCTGCTGGTCGATTTCGATCGTCAGATAAGGATACCCTGCTTCTCTTAAATCAGCCTCAAAATATGGCTGATCATATTCCTCAGGATCACAGAACTTCATCATGCAAGTGACGACTCCCCCTGCCCCATTTTCCTTGCAAAGATTGACCAGCATCTTGCCGCGCGGCTTCCCTTCTTCATAGATCAGGCTGCAACCGTGGCGGCTATTCCACTGCAGTGCAAGACGTTTGAGTCCGCCGCCGCCTTTTTCCGGCGTATCCGTACGATACTGCCGCATTTCTTGTGCCAGATCATCCCCGACAACTGCCATATGGTTTTCCGTAAAAATATTGAGCAGTTCATCCGGTTCGCAGGTGATGCCCGTAAGAATCACCTTTTTCCCGGTAAACGGATAGGCCGGTAGTTTTTTAAGTTCTTCTACAATCTCACGGACAATCGCAGTATGCTCGCTCTTTTCATAGAAGAAAGCACTCTTCATCACTGTATGGCGCACCTGCGGTGTCACAATATCCAAATGGTCATTCGCAACCTTTGCAAATTCACGCATCACAGCATTATGTTCATTATAAATTGCAATGGTCTCTGCAAGCGCTTTTTCGTTCATCATTTTTCCGGTAATGGTCGTCAGCATTGTCAATACGTTTTCATACTCACTGATCAGATAATCGACACTGGCCGGAGACTTCCGATTCTGCGGATAAACAATTGGAATCATTGGAATAGAAGGAACACCAAACCGCCAGTTCTGCGTCATGCAGCGAAAAGTATCACACAAAACCGGGATAATCACTGCAGAAAGTCCTTGATAGGCACCGGAAAGCCCCAACTCCATATTGGACTGCATAATTGGGCAGGCAAACGGAGGCAGATAGCTCTTTGCCAGCTTTAATTGGGTCTGGCCTCCCCAAAGTCCCATCGGAATCATATCGGAAGCATGAATTAGTTCTTCCGGTGTATAAACCGGAAAACAGCCAACGACTTTTTTTCCCTGCTTCAAATAATAATCAAGGCGTGCGCGGGGATTCTTACAAGCCTCCTGCAAGAAAGCAATATTGCTCTTTAAATCAGCCATTCATTTTTGCCTCCTTATTTTGTTTCATAACTTCCACAAGCCCCTGAATGCGCGTTTCAAATTGGGCCTCACTATAATTTCGATAATCTGCCTGATCTCCATCAAAAGAAGTGAATGGGATTCCCGCCTGTGCGGAAATCTGGCGCTGAACTTCCATCATCTGACAATCCATGACCTTGCAGCTACGGTTCACATGATAAATAGTGCCTTCACAATCAAATTTTTTAAGAGCTTCCATTCGGCGGGAAATCATAGTCGTTGCATTATCACCGTTTGTTGAAGCAAAACAGTAGGCCCGAGCCATTCCATCAAGATCTTCATATTCAATCGCCCATGCTTTTCCGTAGCTGGAAGCAACCATATTGATTCCATACTGCTTGAGCGTATGCAGATTATGACGCAGATACGGCCAGCAGGCAATTCCATCCCAAGAAATACGGTACTCTTCCTTCACAGGATAAGTAGAGTTTCCTTCCTTGATATGTTCTTCAATTTCCTGATTGAGCTGCTCCAAAACTGCTGTAGAAGAGGTCTTACCTCGGTTACAAACCATTGCAGACATATAGTTAAAAAGCTCAAATCCGCTCAGCGGCGCCGGTTTATGATCCATGAGATTGTTCGCACGCTCCCAAAGATAACTGTTCCTTTGAGAAATCTTCATGACTTCTTTAAAGTGCTTATCGTCCCATGTTTTTCCGGTAAATGCACAAAGATCCTTGATCAGCTGGTCAATCTGTGCACGCACATAACGCACACGGGTCTCAGTCACATAATCGCAGGGATTATAACAAGTATCAATAAAGAAAATCGGAATGTTCATCTGATAGGCAAGATTTTCATACCACTTTGTCAGCTGATTGCAGATATTATTTGTCAAAAGCAGAAAATCCGGTTTGACCATTTTTCCACCGTCCGGAAGTTCCACTTCACTCTCATTGTTTAGAACAGAAGCATAAGCAAGATTGACCTTTGCATAGGCACAGAGATCATTGGAATATCCTAAAGGGCCTTCACATTCCTGCAAAAACGGATCCGCCTGATGGCGGGCAGCAATTCCGGCCGAATGGTTTTCGGGATAAAGAACATTTAATCTCAGCGTCTCTGCAATTTCCTGCGGAAAGATAGAAGCAGACCATCCAACCTTTTCCCCGCGCTCTTTTGCAAGTCTAGCGTTTTCAAACAACGCCGTTGTCTGCTCGTTGAGCATCTGCATTGATTTTGGTTTTGGACGTTTTGGCTTCTGGGCGGGAGCTGCCGCCGCATTCACCTGAGTCGTTCCATTTTCAATCATATTACCTGACCTTCTCCTTCGTAAATTTTTCCCATGCCAAAATTGCGGCGCCAATAGCTCCGGCAGACTGACACAGGGGGTGTACTAAAACGGGGCACTCCATCTCACGCTCCATTGCATGGACAACCCCGATATTTAACGCAACACCGCCACTCATGGCAACATCTGGCGTTTTTCCAATGCGCAAAGCCATTCCGGCAACACGCTTTGCAACTGATTCATGAATTCCCGCAGCAATATCTTCCAGTGGAATATCCGAAGAGAGTTTCGAGATCACTTCTGATTCAGCAAAGACGGTACAGGTATTACTAATGCTGGCTGGGTGGTTAGATTTTTCAGACAGCGGTCCAAGATCATTGATATCGACATTCAGAATCTTCGCCATCACATCTAAAAACCTGCCGGTGCCGGCGGCACACTTATCATTCATTTGAAACTGTATGAGACGTCCCTTATCATCAATCCGCAGTGCTTTGGCATCCTGTCCGCCGATGTCAATCACCGTACGGACAGTCGGCAAAAGATAATGAATTCCCTTTGCATGACAGCTTAATTCACTGATTTGTTCATCTGCATAATCACATTTCATGCGGCCATAACCGGTAACAATCGTATAACTGATCTCTTCCGGAGAAATGGAAGCTTCCTTAAAAACTTGTTCTTTTGCTTCCTTTGGCCCGATTGTTCCGGTCCCCAGCGAGATCACCTGATGCGCAATGATTTCTTTTCCATCTTTTAAAATAACCGCTTTACTGGAAGTAGAGCCGATATCGATTCCAAAAGTATACATGTGGAAATTCTGGCTCCTTTCGTTAAGCCTTCGTTAAATTACTTCTCCGGCTTCCTGCATTTTCTTAACTTCTTCTTCTGTGTATCCGTTTTCTTTTAAGACTTCACCCGTGTCACAGCCGATCTTCCCAGAAGTTTTGCAAGGAATATGAGCCGGATCAATGGAACTGAAATGCACCGGGCCATTTGTAAATACGGTCTTTACGCCGTCGGAATATTCATGGAAATAAGTATAATGATTTGCAACTACTTGCGGATCATAAGGTACGTCTTTCATATGACGGACAGGCTCATGTGGCAAATCATGTTCGTCCAGCAGCTTATGCCAATATTCGACCGAATGCTTTTTAAACGTCTCATCAAAGATCGTAGTGAGATCTTTTCTGCTCTCTTTTGTGTAAAATTTCGTAATGGTAGAAAAGCGCGGATCTTTTGCAAGTTCCGGTCTTTCGATTACTTCACAAAGTTCCGGAAAACGACGATAATCTATGACTGCAAGATAAATCCACTCGCCGTCGGCACATTTATAGGCATTACTGGTCGCATGACTGCAGTCATAATGATCTCGTGGGAATACCCTGCCGTTAAATGCGTTCAGCAGTCCTGTTGTCAGCATGAAAATGCCAGCCTGCAGCAAAGAGACATCCACTTTTTCGCCCGCTCCGGTTTTTGATTTTTTGTAAAGTGCTGCAGAAATTCCAGCAGCAAGTGCCACTGCAACACTATGATCGCCGACTCCAGCAACTGTCATCAGAGGGGGGCCTCCGGCAGGTGCTAAATCGCCTAAGAATCCGCTGCGGGAACAAAACGCAGTATAGTCATAACCGGGGCGGTCCTTTTCCGGGCCTTCTGAACCATATCCAAGAACGGAAGCATGGATCAATCCCGGATACTGGTCTTTCAGCTGCTCATAGGTCAGCCCCATTCCCTTTAATGCCTGCACACGATAATTTGTCAAAAATACATCCGCTGTTGACAAAAGTTTATGAAAAGCCTTCATTCCCTCTTCCGTACGCATATTAAGGCATACAAAACGTTTATTGATATTCTGCTCATCAAAATGGGGATTCGCCACTTCTGTGCACGGAGAAAGGGAAGTACCTGCCTGTTTTCTCCATGTATCACCATTCGGAGATTCCACTTTAATAACATCTGCACCCCATTCGGCCAAAATTCGGCTTGTCATCGGGCCTGCCAACATCGTGGAAAGTTCTATCACTTTTACACCTTCCAATGGTCTCATAATAAATTTCCTCCTTTAATTGAAATTAAATTCTATCAGCAGCCTTTAAAGTTTGGGGAACGTTTTTCAAGGAATGCTGCTGTTCCTTCTTTGCGGTCTTCGGTACTAAATGCTACCGTTTGTGCCAGACGTTCAATCATCAGGCCGGTATT
>DHOF01000108.1:1105-3215 GCA_002411615.1 Ruminococcaceae bacterium UBA5397 | reverse complement strand
CTTCGGTACTAAATGCCACCGTTTGTGCCAGACGCTCAATCATCAGTCCGGTATTGATATCCGTTTCGCTTCCCATATTGATTGCAATTTTTCCCATCATGATTGCAACAGGGCCTTTCGCCATAATTTTTTTTGCCATCTTTTCGGCCGCCGCCATCAAAGACTCGTGATCATCTTCGGTTACCTCATTGACGAGTCCAATCGAGTGTGCTTCCTCTGCGCCGATAATCCGTCCGGTAAAGATCAATTCCTTTGCTCTTCCGATCCCGACAAGGCGCGTTAAGCGCTGCGTACCGCCCGCTCCTGGGATAATACTCAAATTCACTTCCGGCTGACCGAATTTGGAACGCTTTGTTGCAATTCTCAAATCACACGCCATTGCAAGCTCGCAGCCGCCCCCCAAAGCATAGCCGTTCACTGCACAAATGACAGGTTTATAAAGGTCTTCCAAATCCTTTAGCGCAATAGAAGAAGTTCCCTGCAGCATTTTCAAATAAGCGCGGTCATGGATTTCTTTAATATCTGCGCCGCTCGCAAGCGCTTTGTCTCCGGCACCACTGATAATAACAACCTTTACCTCATCATCTTCCCGCGCGCACTGTACTGCTGTGCGAATATCATTCCACATAGCCGGTGTCAGTGCGTTCCGCATCTCCGGGCGATTTAAAGTAAGATACAAAATCCCTTCACGATTTTCATAAAGAATGTTTTCGAACTTCATCAGATAATCCCCGCTTTCTTCATTTCGTCTACTTTTTGAGCATCCCAACCCAGATATTCTTGATATACCTCAGTATTGTGCTGTCCCAAAGTAGGCGGAGCAATATGATTTGTTCGGTACCCGGAATTCATTTTAATGGGCGTTCCCATTGTCGGAATCTCTCCAAGCACCGGGTCGTTTATCTCAAAGACTACCCCTTTTTCATCTACATAATCATCGTTCGCAAGATCAGCCGGCGACAGGAGCGGCCCATTCGGGACCCCGGCTTTTTCAACCATATCCAACGCTTGTGCTCTGGTCTTATCTTTTAACCACTCTGAAACGATTGCGTCTAACTTTTCCACATTCTGAATCCGCAGTGTGTTGTTCGCAAACTCCGGTGAATGCAGCCGCTCATCTCCGATCAGCTCCGAAAGCTTTTCAAACATCTTCTGACTTGCCGCCGCAATATAGATGTAGCTGTCTTTTGTCTTATAAAGATTGCACGGTGCTACCGTCGGCCTGCGGTTTCCGGTACGCTCCGTTGTCTTTCCTGTCAACCGATATTCCGGAATTCTCCATTCCAAGCCACAGATCAAAGCATCGGTAATTGCAATATCAACCAACTGCCCTTTTCCGGTACGCTCTCTACCTAGCAATGCAATCGAAATTCCGAGTGCGGCCTGATATCCGCCGATATAGTCTCCGATAATCGTCCCAATCTTTTGCGGATGCCCATCCGGATCTCCCGTACAGTCCATCAATCCGGACATCGCCTGCATGACCATATCCAACGCTTTCTTATCTTTATAGCGCCCATAAAGTCCAAATCCACTGATATAACAAGCGATTATTTTTGGATTTCTCTCTTTTATTTTTTCATAGGTCAACCCACATTTTTCCAAAAACGCAACACGGTAATTCGTCAAAAACACATCAGACTGTTCAATCATTTTTAAAATCGTTTCCAGCCCTTCCGGCTTTGTAATATCCAAGGTAACCGACCTCTTATCACGATTAAAAGCTCTGTAATAAAGACTTTCTCCTTTATAAAAAGGCCCGTTTGCTCTGGTAACATCCCCTGCTCCGGCCCGTTCAACATGAATAACATCCGCACCCCATTCTCCAAGGATCTGCCCTGCAACCGGACCTGCCACCCAATGGGTCAGTTCAACCACACGAATTCCTTCAAGATTCATACTCAAAATTTGTAATGCTCCTTTCGATCTGTAAATTTCATAACTTCCACTCATTAAAACAAGCAAAAAGCATGCCAATATTCTCTATCACGACAAATTTTTATTTTTGCTTTTTAAAAAAGCCGAATACTTTTCATCTTTTTAGAAAAGTATTCGGCTAAAAATTTTATTCAGATTACAACTGTAAATCTTATCTTATAAAGAGATTTTT
>DHOF01000108.1:0-828 GCA_002411615.1 Ruminococcaceae bacterium UBA5397 | reverse complement strand
TTTCACTTTTTATGTGAAGTGTGCACGTTTCACATTTCACATTTTATATTTTTATACAACTGTTTAATAAAATACTGTGTATTTTGACAAATATCTTTTTTAAAAAAGTGCACAATTATTTCTTCAGTTTTTGTATAGTGTAAAAAATTATCTTTCGGGTTTTTTCTAAAAAGCCGCTGTTTTCCCGGATTCTTTCAAAAAAGATTTCTTTTTTCTCCCTTTTTCGCAATAATTGGCACGGATATTGCTTGTTCTGTTTAGTGACGTGACCAATTAAGCAGTTATTCGAAAAATCCAAAAATCCATATTTTTATTTTCTGAAGGGAGTCATCAATAAATGGAAAAAGAAAACGTTTATATCATGGGAGCCGTTCGTACAGCAATCGGTAAATACGGCGGATCTCTCAAAAGTGTTCCTGCTCATCAAATGGGAGCTGCCATTATTAAAGAAGTTTTAAAACGTGCAAATGTTACAGGTGATATGGTCGACGGTGTTGTCTTAGGAGAAGTTCGTCAGAGCACCGAGTCTTCTAATATTGCAAGATGCGCTGCTTTGGAAGCCGGTCTTCCGGAAACAGTTCCTGGATTCACCGTAAATCGGTTGTGCGCTTCTGCAATGCAGGCCGTTTACAGCGGCAGTCTTCTCATCTGGCATGGCGATGCAGATGTAATGATCACCGGCGGTACCGAAAACATGAGCCGTGCACCTCATTATCTTAGAAACGAGCGCTGGGGGAACGGTCCTCTTACCTTAATCGATTCCAATATTGAGGGCGGCACTACCGACCAGCCTTACAGTATTTATGGCAGCGATCTCAGCATGCCAAA
>DHOF01000060.1 GCA_002411615.1 Ruminococcaceae bacterium UBA5397 | reverse complement strand
TAATTTAGATTTGAATTGGAGGTGGATCCCAATGGCATATAAAATTACGGACGCTTGCATTTCCTGCGGCACCTGCGCTGGTCAGTGCCCGGTCGGAGCGATCTCTGAGGGCGACGGTCAGTTCGTTATTGACGAAGGTACCTGCATTTCCTGTGGTTCCTGCGCTGGCGCATGCCCTGTTGGTGCAATCGAGGAAGGCTGATTTTCCGAGATCTTTCGGGTTAAGTCTTTCAACAGAATTTTTTTGAGGCGGAGCGAAATAAGCCCCGCCTCAAATATTTTATACGGAGGTTTCTTATGGATTCCATCTTGCTGCCCGGCGAAAAGCTGGAGCCTTTTGGAAGCGGAAACCAAGTGATTGTAAGCGATGTTCATCACTTCAGCACGGATACTATCCTGCTCGCAGATTTTTCCATGCCAAAAAAAGGGTCTCGCTGTGCAGAATTCGGCACAGGCTGCGGATTGATCTCCCTTCTTTGGTGTCAAAAAAGTGCTCCTGAAAAAGTTTGGGCGATTGATTTTCAGGAAGACGCCTGTTCGCAGGCCAGACGCAGTGCCGCTCTTAATCATTTTTCCGAGATGAGCGTTCTTTCGCTGGATCTGCGCAAAATTTCGGAACTGCCTGCAAAAGAGCTCCCTCTTCCGCTTAATCTTGATCTTGTTGCCTGTAATCCACCCTATCAGCCAACGGATGCGGGGCAGCACAATCAAATCCAAGGGAAAACTTCTGCCCGTCACGAGACAGGCTGTACCTTTCGGGAAGTTGCTTCTGCTGCTTCGAGACTTTTGCGCTGGGGCGGACGTTTTTGCTGCTGCCTCCCCCCGCGGCGCCTCGCAGAATCTTTTTCGGTTCTGCAAAGTGTTGGACTGGAACCAAAAAAGATGCGGCTTGTACAGCATCGTTCCCAAAATCCACCCTTTTTATTTTTGTTGGAATCCCGCCGCGGTGGAAATTCCGGTATGGAACTTCTCCCCACTCTCATTTTGGAAACAGAAAACGGCAGCTGTTCTCCGGAAATGCTCAGGATTTATGGAGATTATAAAAGCGGATGCTCAAAAGATCAGACAGCATCTCTAAGCAGCATCAAACAACAAGGAGGTTCCGTATGAGCGGAGTTTTATATATTGTAGGCACCCCAATCGGGAATCTGGGCGATTTTTCCCCGCGCGCAGTGGAAATCCTTTCGTCCGTTGATTTCATCGCCGCTGAAGATACGCGTGTCACGCTGCATCTGCTCAATCACTTTGGAATCAAAAAGCCTATGATCAGTTATTTTGAGCACAACAAATATGAGCGCGGCGAAGTGGTCCTCCATCGAATCGAAGCAGGCGAAAACTGTGCTCTGGTGAGCGACGCCGGCATGCCCGCGATCAGCGACCCCGGCGAGCTTCTGGTAAAGCAGGCCGCCGAACACGGAATTGAAGTTTTTGCAGTCCCAGGGCCAAGCGCTGTCGTCACCGCATTGGCAGTATCCGGTTTTCCAACTGGACGGTTTACATTTGAAGGCTTTTTAAGCGTCAACAAAAAAAGTCGCCGCGATCACCTGGAAGAAGTTCAAAATGAAACCCGAACCATGGTCTTTTACGAAGCGCCGCACAAACTTCTTGCCACTTTGCAGGATATGTACGCCTGTTGGGGCGACCGGCCGATCGCTCTTGTGCGGGAACTGACCAAAATCCACGAAGAAGTATTGCGCACAACGCTCAAAGAAGCAATCCCTCACTATGAAGAGACCCCGCCACGCGGAGAATTCGTTTTGGTCATCGGGGGAGCTGCCCCACAAAAGAAAGCAGCCATTACATTGGACGATGGAACCCGGATGGCAAAAGCCTTAATGGAAAAAGGGTCTTCTCAAAGTGCGGCAGCAAAAGAAATTGCCCATCGAACCGGCCTTCGCCGCAATGAACTTTATGAAAAGCTAACCAAAGAGGTATAAAATCTGCCCAAAAATCAAAAACCATTTGCGAAAAGTAATTTCGCAAATGGTTTTTTTAATCATGATAAATTATTTTTCATCCGGATAAAAGATCAGTCCTCCGCCCAAAACAAAGCCCTCGGAATCATAGAATACAACGGCTTGTCCCGGAGTCACTGCGCGCTGAGGTTCATCAAAATCCACCCGAACGGTATCATTCTCCTCCGGCGTAATCGTGGCTCCCGCAGGACGCGCCTGATAGCGGATCTTCACCTGTGCGTGAATGGGGGCTTCCAGCTTCTCAATCGAAACCCAATTCACCTCTGACGCATACGTAAATGAACGGTACTGGGTTCCTTCCGGGCCTAAAACGACCTGGTTTTTAGAGGGGATCAGCGCATCGACATACATCGGCTGTCCAAACGAAATTCCCAACCCTTTGCGCTGGCCTACGGTATAATGAGTCAATCCCAGATGGTGCCCGAGGACATTTCCCTCTCGGTCGATAAAATCTCCGGGCTGAGAATCATGCCCGCGGTATCGCTTTAAAAACGCGTGATAGTCATTATCCTCTACAAAGCAGATTTCCTGACTGTCCGGCTTATGTGCCACCCGCAGCCCCGCTTCTTCGGCAATCGCCCGAATCTGCGGCTTTGTATAATTCCCCAGCGGCAAAAGCAGATGCTGCAGCTGCCCTTGTTCGAGGCAATAAAGCACATAGCTCTGATCTTTATTGGTGGGTGCTGCTTTTAAATAATAGCGGCCGTTTGGGAGCTGCCCTGTCAGCGCATAATGCCCCGTTGCGATATGATCGATTCCAAGCTCTCTTGCCCGCTGAAGCATTGCCCCCATCTTCAAAAAACGGTTGCAGCGAATACACGGATTCGGCGTGCGCCCTTTTTCATATTCCGAAGCAAAATTTTCGATCACGGATTTTGTAAAAATCTCGGTAAAATTAAAGACCAGGTGATCGATCCCCAGCTGATAGCAAACCATTCTGGCATCCTGCACATCACGAAACGAACAGCATCCGCCTTCGCGCGGAGGTGCATCCGGCGGATCTGTATGCAGACGCATGGTGCAGCCGATTACTTCCCAGCCTTCTTTTTGCAATAAAATAGCGGCAACGCTGCTGTCCACGCCGCCGCTCATCCCCAATAAAACTTTTCGGTTCACGCTTTGGGCTCCTCCGAATCCTTTTGTACTTCGTCTTTGTTTTCCTCTGTAGGAACTTTTTCTGCTTCAGCCTCTTCGACCGCAGCTTCTTCTGCTGCCTCCTCGGCCGCTTCTTGGGACACTTCTGCCGGATCTGCCGGAATATCTTCATTTGCATAATATTCACAGTCTTGGCAAGAGTCTTTCTCACATCCGGCGCAAACATCCTCTTCATCTGCTTTTGCAAACTCTTCGCGCAGCGCGTCCAGTTTATCAAAAGCACGCTTTAAGCGGGCTTCGCTCTCTTCTACAGCCCGGCAAAGCTGCTCGGTGTTTCCGTTTTCCGGATCGCGAAGATGTTCAAAATAATATTTTCCAAGAGCAGCATAAGTGCGTTCGGTATTTTCCCGCTCGTTTCGAATCACAACTCGTATCCGACTAATCATTGCTTTTCGGCGGTTTGTTTCGATCATGGAATCAACTGCACTGGAAATGGTTTTCCCTGCATAGGACAAAGCTTTTCCGAATTCGTTCAATACATCCATTGAAATACCTCCCTGCCGCACTTTTAAGCTTTTGTGCGGGATTTTCTTTTAATACGATTTTCTGGCTTTATTATATCGCATTTTTAATAAAAATAACAGTATTTTTTCTGGAAGTAGGCAAAGCACGGTTTTTGTGTTATAATAAACGGTAACTTCGAGAAAAAAATCGATTCTTTTCCTTATGGGGGTGTAAAAAGATGTCGACAAAAATAGCAAAAGAAATCATCTGCCCTTCCTGCGGAAAATCTGATTCCATTGGAATGTTTCAGAGTATCCGCTCGGACGACGAAGAACTGCGAAAAAGGATCATGGACGAAACGCTTTTCGACTGGAACTGCACTCACTGCGGATTTTCGGCGGAATTTGTGTATCCATGCCTCTATCATGATATTTCTCATTATTTAATGGTTTATCTGGTTCCCGAAAAAGAGGAAAAATCATTAAAAGATGTAAAAGTTGCCTCCCAGTTTCCGCAGCTTTCTGAACTCAGTAAACGGTCCGTTACGACTTTGCAGCAGATGAAGGAAAAAATTTTGATTTTTGAAAGCGGCCTCGATGACGTCGCCATTGAAGTTGTCAAGGCAGGCATGAAAGCAATCGCAGAGAAAAAATACCAAAAGCCGGTTGAAAAGGGGCTATTCTGCTTCTCCGATCCAAAAGATCAGCGGATCGGCTTCCAGTTTTTTCTCAAAGGGCAGGAAGAGCCGCTAAAACGTGCGGTAAGCATGAATACTTATAAAACTGCTCTTCATATCGTCAACTCCTGCTATGAACCAAACAAGGACGATTTTATTCAGGTGGACAACCATCTGGCAGAAACGATTTTGGAACGTTACCAAAATGAGGAAGCTGCTTCTTCCAAGCAAGAATCAACAAATGATTGATAAATCTCTTTTTAGGAGGATTTTTATTTTATGTGCGGATTGACAGGTTTTACCGGAGAGGTACTTGATTATAATGAAGTCATCGGGAAAATGACCGATGTAATCACCCACCGCGGACCGGACTCCAGCGGTGTTTATACAGATGACGGCATCTGCATGGGATTTCGCCGCCTCTCCATCATTGATATTGCCGCAACCGGCGACCAGCCGATTTACAACGAAGACAAAAACTTAGTGATCACCTTTAATGGTGAAATTTACAATTATCAGCAGCTGCGTGAAGAGCTGATTGGCCTTGGTCATCAATTCTACACCCATACCGACACCGAAGTCATTCTTCATGGTTTTGAAGAGTGGCAGGAAAAGGTTTTGGATCGGCTGCGCGGAATGTTCTGTTTTGCGATCTGGAATCGTCAGGAAAAAAGCCTTTTTATGGCCCGTGACTTCTTTGGCATTAAGCCAATGCACTATGCGATGGTAGACGGCCATCTTGTTTACGGTAGTGAGATTAAATCGATTCTGGAATTTCCGGGATTCGAAAAGAAACTGAATCTTAAAGCGCTCGACAGCTACCTTTCTTTTGAATATGTCGTACCGCCTCAGACCATGTTCGAAGGAATTACCGTGCTTTTGCCCGGTCATTATCTCTGGTATAAAGATGGAAAAGTCACCACGACCCGCTACTGGGAGCCGAAATTTGAAGAAGATGATTCCATCACCGAAGAACAGGCGGTTAAGATGATCGAAGACGTCTTTGAAGACAGTGTACAGGCTCATCGAATTGCCGATGTAGAAGTCGGGTGTTTCCTTTCGAGCGGTGTGGATTCCAGCTATGTTGCCTCCTATTTCGGCGGGCAAAAATCCTTTACCGTCGGATTCGGTGAGGATATCCGTTACAATGAAATCAGCTATGCACAAGATCTTTCCAAAGAAGTTGGACTTGAGCATCATTATAAAATGATCAGCCCGGAAGAATATTGGGGCAATATCAAAAAAGTCCAGTACCATATGGATCAGCCCGAAGCAGATGCTTCCTGCATTGCACTGTATTTTGTGAGCAAAATTGCCAGCCAATATGTCAAAGTCGTTCTTTCCGGTGAAGGTGCGGATGAGCTTTTCGGCGGATATAATATCTATCACGAGCCGGATGATATGGCTCGCTATAAGAAGGTTCCCCTCCCGATCCGCAAAGCGCTTGCAAAGCTTGCAGAAGCAATGCCTTTCCGCTTTAAGGGCAAGAATTTCCTGATCCGCGGCGCGCAGGACATTGAAGAAAGCTTTATTGGCAACTGCAGCATGATCACTATGAAGGAAAAGCGTGCGATCCTTCGTCCGGAAATTCCGGTATCCCGTCCGCAGGAACTCACAAAGCCGATTTATGACCGAGTGAAAGATAAGGACGATGTCACCAAGATGCAGTATCTTGATCTGCACGTCTGGATGGCCGGCGATATCCTTTTAAAAGCAGACCGCATGAGCATGGCAAACTCTCTGGAGCTTCGGGTTCCATTCCTGGATAAAAATGTCTGGGAAGTTGCCCGTCATCTGCCCAAAAATCTGCGGGTAAATTCTCAGAATACAAAATACGCTATGCGCAAAGCTGCCGAGCGCCATTTGCCGCAATCCACCGCTCAGAAAAAGAAGCTTGGATTTCCAGTACCGACCCGGGTGTGGCTGCGGGAAGAGCCTTATTATACCATCGTAAAAAATGCTTTTCAGAGTGAGACTTCCAAAAAATTCTTTAACCCTGACGCATTGATTAAGCTGCTTGACGAGCATAAAGCCGGAAAAGTTGATAATAATCGTAAGATCTGGACTGTTTTCGTCTTTTTGATGTGGTACGATGTTTACTTTAACGGTGCTTCTCATGAACCCGGCAGCGAACCTGTAATGTCTAAATAAGATTTTTAAATCCCTAAAAAGTACCGCCTTTAAAATGGCGGCATTTTTTAATTTTATAGAGTCTTTTTAGAGCCTTTTCTTTCGAATTTTGCAAAATCTTCAAAAAAGCTGCCTTTTTTTCTTCTTTTTATTTTTAGGGGTTGCTTTTTAAGAACTTTTATCGTATGATAGTCACGCTCTCTTTATAAGTTCTTTATAAAAGGAGCTCTTTTTGCGGTATTTTACCGTTTCGGTCAGTCGCAATTCCCTGACCTAAATTAAAACACGGAGGGACTATTTCTATGCAAAAACAAAATCGTACCGTCTATTTTCTATGCCAAAGTGCACTGATTGCCGCCGCTTATGCGGTCTTGACCATTGCCGCCGCCGCGCTCGGTTGGGCATACGGCCCTATCCAGTTTCGTTTTAGTGAAGCGCTTACCATACTGCCTGCTCTAACTCCGGCTGCAGTGCCGGGGCTCGCCGTTGGATGCTTTCTTTCAAATCTCGGCAGCCCTCTAGGCCCTGTTGATTGGATCTTTGGAACACTCGCTACCCTTTTGGCAGCATTATGGAGCCGCTCCCTGCGCCACATTAAGGTGCGAGGAATTCCTGTTTTGGCGCCGCTTCCACCGGTCATCTGCAATGCCGTAATCATTGGCCTTGAAATTGCCTGCCTCGGAGATTCCGGTTTTTCCATGAGCGGATTTTCTATGGCGGCATTTTTGCCAAACGCGCTCTATGTTGGCCTGGGAGAATTGGTAATCTGCTATGGTTTAGGACTGCCGCTTCTCTATATTTTAGAACATGCTTTGCAAAAGAACAGCCATTTAAAAACACTTTTCCCTCAAAATTAATTGTTTTGAGAAGGGAATGGCTTTGATTGAGGTGTCAATAAAATGTCTTCCAAGATTCGTTCCCCACTTCGCAATATGCCGCCGATCCGGCTGATTGTACTTAGCTTTATGCTTGTAATTTTAACGGGGACTATTCTGCTGATTTTCCCTTTTTGCAGCCGTAACGGCAGCTTTACTGCCCCGATTGATGCACTGTTTGTTGCGACTTCTGCAACCTGTGTAACAGGTTTGTCTCCTTTTGATACTTGGACGCATTGGAATGAAATCGGTCAGCTGGTCATCATTCTTTTGATTCAAGTTGGCGGTTTGGGACTGGTTACTTTTACAACAGGCGTTACCATGCTGCTGCGCCGCAAAATGGGGCTTAAGGAACTGCGGCTCGCCGTAGAAAACACCAATGGAGAAAGCGGCTTGATTCGTCATTTAATCCGCATTACGCTCGGCTTTACTTTCTCTTGTGAATTGCTTGGTGCATTTCTGCTCATGATTCGCTTTGTTCCAGCCTATGGCCCTTATGGAATTTGGATTTCTGTTTTTACTGCAATCTCTGCTTTTTGTAATGCCGGATTTGATATTTTAGGCCTTTCCAACCCGGGAAAAAGTCTGATTCCCTATGTATCTGATCCTTTGGTTTGCGTTACTGTTGCAACACTTCTCATTGTCGGTGGACTTGGATTCGTCGTGGTCAGCGATATTTTCTATACAAAAATTCGGCCGCGTCTTCTGCATCAGGATCATGTGCATCGCCTTTCTCTTCAATCAAAATTGGTCCTTTACTGCAGTGCCGCCCTTCTTCTTGTCGGTGCTATCCTGTTCTTTTTCTTGGAAGATCACAACACCCTTGAGGGACTTTCCCTCGGTGCAAAGATCAACGCTTCCTTCTTCCAGTCTGCCAGTGCAAGGACAGCCGGATTTGCTTCTGTTCACACTGCGTCTGAATTGGACATTACAAAAATTGTCACGATTCTTTTGATGTTCATCGGCGCCTCGCCTGGATCAACCGGAGGCGGTATTAAAACGACCACTTTCGTCGTGCTTCTCTTTACCGTGATTTCCGTGCTGCACAATAAATCGTATACTGTTATTCAGCACCATCGGGTCAGTCAGCACATTGTTTATCGCTCTCTTGCAATCTGCAGCGTAGCACTTTTGACCGTTATTTTGACAACTTGCGTTATTACGTTCTGCGATCCTATTAACGGCATTGATGCTTTATTTGAGTCTACCAGTGCTTTTGCGACCGTAGGCCTTTCGGCAGATGTCACTTCAAGGCTTTCATTTTGGCCGAAGCTTGCACTCTCATTCACGATGTATCTCGGCAGAGTCGGCCCGGTCTCTTTGGGACTTTCAATGATTCTGCATAAGCACCAAGATAAAAACACCCTTCGAACGGACTGCATTATGCCGGAAGCTAAAATTAGTGTAGGATAATTGACCCCTTAAAATCAGCGAAATAAACTCTTTTTATTTTTATTGATCATTTTCAGAAGGCTCTGACGTTGTAATAAAACAACGTCAGAGCCTTCTTTTCTTGAGATTAATTCAATTTATGATCTTTTTTCTCTATGTGCCGCTGAAACTTTTTTACAAAGCTCCAACCATTGACAACCCGGACAAAATTCATCCAAGCGATCAAGAGCAAGCTCCCTCGTCCGATCAGAAAATTCTTTCCAACTAAGTTTTTCTCCGGGAGAAAGTTTTATTTCTTTTAAAACCAGTTGATCAAACAGCGGCGGGTGATCGGATTCACAGCGGCTGCCCCTTCGGTGCGGACAATTCCTACAAAGGTCATCCGCTCCCTCTGCAATCTCAATCTGTGTTTCCGGATGCGCTTTGAGCAGCGCTGCTGTCTGACTCATGTTGTTCGTAAATTCACCGCTGTAGCCTTCCCCAACAAAATTCAGAAGACACAGCCCATGGTGTGGCCGCAAATACATTTTAAGCCGCCGGATTACAGCTTGGGCTGATCCTTTTGAGCGCCTTTTCCAACTGCGGAACAATAACTGCTACTGCCGCAATTTTAACGGCATCACCAGGCAAAAACGGTACCGCACAAAGCATCAAAGCAGAAAGCGGCGTTGTATGGGTAACAGCAACAAACCAAGCTGTCCCAAATGCATATAGCACGATTGTCCCTAAAATCATGCTCAGTACCATTCCTACCACTTTTTTTCTGCCTTGTGCGTTCTTTCCGAAGTGCTCATAAAGCACCCCGCTCAGCGCAGCCAGTGCAAGATATCCTATTAGATATCCTCCCGTAGGGCCTACAATCTCCCCTACTCCAGAACTGTATCCCGC
>DHOF01000099.1 GCA_002411615.1 Ruminococcaceae bacterium UBA5397 | reverse complement strand
AAAGTAATAAAAGCGTCTGATGAACGAAATCATCAGGCGCTTTTTCTTTTTACAATTATGTATTTTTTATCGCGACCATGCAGGCTGCTGAGGAATTGCCGTCTGTGCAGAAGGACAAATATGATAAACGGTTTCGTCCTTATCCACCATCGCAATCGGTACGCGCGGCATCAGCTGATGGATCACTTCTATAAATCCGTTTATCGGTGCTTCTGCCATGCCGGTTACCAGTTGCTGTGCGCCGATCTGCTTCAAAAAAGCCGCCGTCACATAAGCCGGTTCGTCATGAAAAAATATGGTCATCTCTGCTCCTGCATTCTGGGCGGTCTGCCTCAGATACTCTAGTTCTGCACAGCAATTTTTCGTGTCACTCGGTACAACACTGACAACATGAAGAGGACTATGTCTCTCTTCAGAAATCGTCTTGCCCACACGAATCAACCGGTCACAATCGTGCTGGCCTGTTACGCAAACGAGAACAGGTGCATGTTTCCTCACAATCAGGTCTCCTTTCCTTGACTCTTTTAAGTCATTTTGTTCCTGACAATTTTAAGTATATGCTTTTAAGTCGCTCCGTATGGAAACAGAGCGTTGAATTTTCGTTAACATTTTGTAAAAAATTTTTTCATCTCCCTTTCTTGTTTGCATTTTTATTATATCATTATCGTTTACATAATTCAACATTGCTGAATTAAGTTTCATAAAAAATTAATATTCTTGTCATATATTTTAGTCTATTTAAGAATAAAAAATACCGTGAAGCGAAAATCACGCTTCACGGCTGCTCCTTAACGAGAACGAGAGCTTCAGGAAAATAAAGTTTGAGGGTCCACAAAAGTGTTGTCTTTCTGCACTGCAAAATGCAGATGGGTCTCTTCTTCCGCTTCTGCAGGAACAGCTCCAAGCCGGCCCAATTCCTGTCCAGCCTTTACTTGATCGCCCTGCTTAACAGATGCACCGGACAACCCTGCATAAATGGTTGTCAGACCGCCCTGATGCGAAACAGTCACAACCGTTCCGTAAAGCGGATCGTCTTCAACTGCAGAAACCGAACCTGCAGCTGCCGCACCAACAGAAACGCCTTCATCTGCCGCAATATCGATTCCGGTATGTGCCCGCCAGTCTCCCAGTGACTCATAATAAACCGGAGATTCACTAAACGCCGTAATGATATCGCCCTGTATCGGTTTATTGAGCTGCGTAACTGCCGCCTCAGCGGGAACAATTTTAACGGTCTCTTCCTCAGATGCTACAGATGATGTTTCGGTTTCTGAAGGAACTTCTGGAACAAGTGCCGATGTACTCGACACCACGACGCCACTGACTGTATTTGCTGCATTCTGCGCTGCACTGGCAGTATTATCGGCATAATGTACCATGCTGTCATAAGTGGTCCATCCCGCCACCGCGACCGCCGCCAGGCAGAGTCCCAAAGCAACATAAAAGCTGCGCCCCGGTTTTCCACCATTGTCTTTGTTCACAAGATGCAAATTGCTCAAATCTGCCACCTCCGAACATAGTATGGGCCCAAAATTGGCATTTTATGCAAAGAAAAAAAGGCCAAGCAAAAAGCTTGACCTCTTTTCTTAAGCTTGAGGGGTAAATTGAGGAGGGTAGAACATGCATCAAAAAAACGGTGCGGCTCCGTTCTCTTGATTTCTTTTATAGTATACCTACATCATCAATAAATGTTGTTAATTATTTATGAACAATATATTAATTCTGCACATACATCAAACGAACGTTTGTGTTCTGTCGAAAAGCATGATATAATGGCAATACAAACAAAGGAGGAGTCCTTCATGCTAACTGCCAGCCAACAAAAGGTTTATGATTATTTAAAGAAACGGACACAAAGCGGACTTCCGCCTACGGTACGCGAAATCTGCATTGCAACAGGGCTTAAGTCCACTTCCAGCGTTCATGCACATTTGAAAACATTGGAAAAACTAGGGCTTATCACCCGAGACGCCGGTCTTAACCGCGCAATTCATATTGCGGGAGAAACCCCCGCGATTCAGGTTCCGATTATTGGCCGCGTCGCTGCAGGGCAGCCGATTCTTGCCGTACAGGAAAACGAAGGTTATGTTTCCTACTCTCCCAAAAACAAAAGCGGCGAATATTTTGCACTAAATGTCCACGGAGAAAGCATGATCAATGCGGGCATTTTAGACGGAGATATTGTCGTTGCAGTACAGACGCCGACAGCTTCTGACGGAGAAATCGTTGTTGCATTGATTGAAGACGAAGCAACCGTAAAACGCTTTTTCAAAGAGAAGGATCGTGTGCGGCTGCAGCCTGAAAATCCTGATTTTTCCCCAATTTATTCAAAGGAAGTCCGGATTTTGGGTCGCGTAGTTGCAGTCTACCGTTATTATGAATCATAAGTTTTTTAAAAGCCGGTATCATTTTTTATGATACCGGCTTTTTTTATTTTCTAAAAACTCAAATTAAGAATGATAAAGTCCTTCTAAAGCCGGCAAAAGCTTTGGCAAAAGTTGAAACATCCTATTTGCAGCCATACGCGCAAACACGGGAAACGCCATAACAGCCTTTTGGTCTGCACTATCTGAAATCGCCCGCAAAACCAAAAAATCTGTTTTTCCATTCCAGCAAATCTGTGCAATCGCACCGCCTTCCATCTCACAGGCAACTGCATCAAACTGCCGACAGATTTTTTTGCGCAGTTCTCCATCTGCCACAAATTGATCTCCGGTCGCAATAATCCCGCAATGAACTGGCGAAGAATAAAACTGGGAAGAAACGCTCACCGCTGTTTCAAGCACTTTTTCTGTCGTTTCCAGATAGATCAAATTCGGGCCGCTTAAAAATCCAGGCGGATCTCCTGCAGCCGTTGTATCCATATCATGCTGCACCAACTTTTGAGCAATCACCAAATCACCGATCTGAATTCCTTCTCCAATTCCACCGGCAACCCCTACATTAATCACCAGCTGCGGATGATACTCGAGCAGCATCGTCTGCGCACAGGCCGCCGCCGCAACCTTTCCAACTCCGCAGCGCGCCAGTACACACGGAACATTTTCTATCGTCCCCTGATCATAATCGATTCCTAAAATAGAAGTCGTATGAATATTTTTCATCTCTGAACGAATTTCTTGAACTTCCAGCTCCATCGCTCCAATAATTCCAATCACAAATTTCCCCCCTAAAATAGATACCATCAGTATAATAGACGCCTTCTAAAAAATCAACGCAGAAAGGTTTATTACAACTGCTTTTTACACGTCTTTAATTTCTGTCTGACATCTTCACACAAAAGTCCATTTTTAATTTTCCCATTCATAATCCGCGCTGCATTTGTCGTATAAAGTGCATTGGCAGAAAAGAACGTGCGCGTCGGAGCGCTGGATACAATCCGCCCTCCAAAAATGAGGCTGCATTCATCACAAAAACGAGCTGCAAATTCCACATCATGAGTGGTCAGCAAAACAGTTCCGCCCTGTTGGCGATAACGATGAAGCAGTTCTGCTAAAAGTTTCTTATTCCATGGATCAAGCCCTTTTGTCGGCTCATCTAAAAGCAGCAGATCCGGTTGTATTCCGAGAACCAGGGCAATCCCCAACCGCTGCTGCTCTCCCCCGCTCAGATCATAAGGATGGCGCTCAAAGAGCGGCTCCAATCCCATCTTCACTCCCAGCTCTAATGCACCGTTTTTTGAAAGAAGCTCTTCTCTCACCGTATCCCGGCTAAACATCGCCTTTGGTTCCTGCCATAAAAAAGCAGTGCGAGGCTTCGGATGTTTCCATTTGATACTCCCTCTCTGCGGAAAAAGTTCTCCGGAAAGCAGCTGAAACAAGGTACTTTTCCCTGCGCCGTTCCCACCGAGAAGAGCATGCATTTTTCCACTATGCAGTGAAAAATCGACCCCACGCAGCACAAACGGCAAATCCTTTCGATAGCGAAACCATATCTCCTGACAGGAAAAAATCGAATCCGTCTTTGAACAAACCGGCAGTTTCATTTCTCCTTCCGGAAAATTCTGCAGAAACGCTCTGCCCTCCCGCACAGTCAGCGGTATTTTCTCATCTAAATCACCATTTTGGGCTGCAATTCTGGAAGCTGCCGGCATGGCCTCCCAAAACGGATGATCGGGATTTTCCATAATATTGCGTACAAATTCTCTTGGCGGCAGCGGCATATGAAGCGTTCCGTCTTCCATCAAGCAAACCTGATCACAAATTGGCAGTAAGTCCTCCATACGGTGCTCGCTGACCATCACTGCAATTCCCATTTCGCG
>DHOF01000017.1:6136-9726 GCA_002411615.1 Ruminococcaceae bacterium UBA5397 | reverse complement strand
TACCAGATGAGCTACATTCGCAAAGGCCAAAACTTACGGGTATCAATATACACTTTTTCATAAAATTTGTCAAGTCTGTTTTTATAGGAAAATCGCGCACTCTGCGTTGTAATCTTTTAATCCAAATGATATAATAAATAAAAACTGATCGAAATATGGAGGCTCCCACTTATGGAATATAAAATTGATCTTGGCCCCTGGGGGGGCATTTTTGCTGTCCCCAACGCGGTGGTAGACCGATATTTAAAGTTGGCGGGCAGCGTCCAGATAAAAGCATTGCTCTGGGTACTCCGGCACTGCCAAGAAGGCTCTTTGGATGAGCATGCACTGGCTGATTTTCTAGGAATCAGTTCTGCCGATGCCAACGATGCACTGCGCTACTGGCAAGAAGTTGGGCTGCTCCAAAACATCCAAAACAATCAAGAGAAAAAGGTCCCAGAAGAACCCGCAGCTCCTGTCAAAGTGCCAACAGCTTCTTCTGAAATTTCTGCTCAAAGAATAAAGCCTGCCCCCATGCTCTCCCGTCCGCAGCGCCCAGATCCGGAATTTGTAGCAAAAAGGATTGAGGAAAGCCAAGAGATCGCATGTCTGATGCAGGAAGCACAGCAAATTCTCGGGCGGCTGATCTCACACGGGGATTCGGCAGTCCTTTTGATGCTGCATGATGATTATGGTCTTCCTACCGATGTCCTTCTCATGCTGATCCAATATGCAGTCAGCATTGGAAAAGGAAATTTCCGCTACATAGAAAAAGTTGCGATTAATTGGTCTGACGAAGGAATCACCACACATGAGCAGGCGGAAGAAAAACTTCATCGCCTTTCTGAAGAAAATCGCTCATGGCGTATCGTGGAACAAGCAATCGGCCTGCAGAAGCGCGCTCCTTCGGCTCGTGAAAGCGCTCTTGCTTCCTGCTGGGTAATCGACTGGAAATTTTCTCCCCAAATGCTGAAGTTGGCTTATGACCGCAATGTCGACCGCACTGGAAAATATACGGCCGGATATATGCATAAGATTCTAGAAGGATGGCACCAAAAAGGGATCTCAACTCCAGAGCAGTTGGAGCAGAAAGATTCCCAAAAATATGCTTCCAAAGCGTCAGGGACAACACATGATCTAGATGAATATTTTCAAAATAGTATGAATGAAATCCTGAAAGAGGTGAAATAAGTGGGATACGGCAAAGCAATTTATGATACCGCTTCCAAGAAGATGGAACTGCGACGCGATCAGGCGGAAAAAGAGTGCGAGCGTCTCAAAGCTGCTTTTTTTAAAGCACAGCCGAAAGCAGAAGAAATCGAGCGAAGTTTAGCCGACACTTCGATTGCTGCGGCAAAAGCAGTTCTTAAAGGAGGCGATGTACGCACACATTTGGAAATGCTGAAGAATGCGAATCAAAGCCTGCAAAAAAAACTGGATTTTCTGCTCGCCAAAGAGGGCCTCACCGCCGCCGATCTTGAGCCAAAATACTGCTGCAAAAAATGCAGTGATACCGGATATCTGGATGGCCGAATGTGTTCCTGCATGAAGCAGCTTCTGAAAGAAGAAGCGTATCGGGAGCTCAATGAGGAATCTCCTCTTCAGCTGTCTTCTTTTGAAACATTCAATCTTTGCTATTATCCCTCTGAAAATTTCTCCGGAAAGTCCTTCTCTCCGCAGAAACTGATGGAAAAGAACTATCAGCGCTGTAAGCAATACGCTGAAACATTTTCTATAGATTCCGCCAGCCTTCTTATGACCGGCGGCACCGGGCTGGGAAAAACCCATCTTTCTCTTGCCATTGCAAAAGCAGTCATTGACCGAGGCTTTGGCGTGGTTTATGGTTCTGCATCTACACTTTTTTCCCATATGGAAAAAGAACATTTCAGTAATCAGGAAGAAGTCACCCTGCAAAGCCTCTTAAACTGTGACCTCCTGATTCTGGACGATTTAGGAACGGAATTTCGAACCGCTTTTACAGTAGCGGCTCTTTATAATCTGGTAAATTCTCGTCAGCTTTCTAAAAAGCCTACAATTATCAGCACCAATTTGTCTCTAAAGGAAATGGAAAATAATTACACAGAGCGCTTTTCTTCCCGCATCGGAAGCTATATTTTACTCCCGTTTTTTGGAAAAGACATCCGTCAGATCAAACGATTTGAAAAAAATGGGAACTAACTAAAAAAGCACGTCCGAATCCCAAATGGAATCGAGCGTGCTTGATTATTTTGATTCTTACTCTTCTTCTCGGATTACCAATCCTAGTAATCGCGCAAATTCCACTGCCTGGATTGGAGTAACAATCGCTCCGGAAAGTTCTTTTGCCGACACGATCATCCCATCTGTCCGGCAGGAACGAAGGTCTATCCCTTTTAAGGGAGTCTTAAAAAAATTGGCCTTTCGCAATCCGGTTTTTTGAAATAATAGATTTTTCCATTCACAGGAAGAAAACGATGTTCCCTCATTTTCACAGCTCTCAAAATGCACCCCATGAAACCGTGTTCCGTCAAAATTGGACAGGCAAAAATTATCATTTCGAAAAGCAATATTTTTTAGGGAGCTATTCCATAGAACGCTCCCGACAAATTTACAGTTTTCAAAAGTACTGGCTTCAAAAAACGCGTCTTCCATCTGTACATTCGAAAAATCACAATTCTTAATCTGAGAATTTCGAATATCTGCCTCCAAAAACACGTTTTCTGAAAGGCAGCAGTTTTCCATCACAACATTTCTTAAAATTAAACTTTGAGTGATCCCTGAAAACGCTGCATTTTTTAAGACACAGTCGGAAATCACACTTTCCTTTTTCCCTGATATACGAATCAGCTTTTCTGCTTTTTCTCCTTCAAAAGACTCTAAAATCGGTGCAGACAAAAAGCTCTCTCCCTTCTTAAAACAGCAGAAAAGAAGCAGACACAAAAAGGAATGTGTCTGCTTCCCTTTTTTAGGGGTTATTCTTCTCCCCTGTTATCTTCCAGCGTTCCCAGACTCAATGCCTTTAAATAAGCATTGATAAATCCATCCAGATCGCCGTCCATCACAGCTTCAATATTACCGGTCTCATATCCTGTACGATGATCTTTTACCATCGTATATGGCATGAAAACATAGGACCGAATCTGACTTCCCCATGCGATTTCTTTCTGAACGCCTTTGATATCCGAGATCTTTTCCAGGTTTTGGCGCTCCTTGATTTCAACCAGCTTGCTCTTCAGCATTCGCATGGCCACATCACGGTTTTGATACTGACTGCGTTCCACCTGACAGGCAACAACGATTCCAGTAGGAATATGAGTCAGACGAACAGCTGATGAAGTTTTGTTAACCTTCTGACCGCCTGCTCCGCTTGCACGGTAAACGTCCATTTTAATATCTGCAGGATCGATCTCCACTTCTACGGAGTCATCGATCTCCGGCATCACTTCCAAAGAAGCAAACGATGTGTGACGGCGCCCGGAAGCATCAAACGGAGAAACACGAACAAGACGATGCACGCCATTTTCTCCCTTTAAATATCCATAAGCATTTTCACCCTCTAAGAGGATACTCGCGCTCTTGAGGCCCGCCTCTTCTCCGTCCAGATAGTCGAGCAGCTTTACTTTATAATCATG
>DHOF01000017.1:0-5860 GCA_002411615.1 Ruminococcaceae bacterium UBA5397 | reverse complement strand
GCTTCTGTTCCGCCGGCTCCGGCATGAAATGTGAGAATTGCATTTTTACTGTCGTATTCACCGGTCAAAAGCGTTCTTAAACGCTGATCTTCCAAATTCTTTTGAATTTTATCCACTTCGGTTTGTGCTTCGGGCAAAAGGGAAAGATCCCCTTCTTCATCTCCCAACTCGCAAAGGGCCTGTGCATCGTCCCATGAAGCACGAAGTTTTTCATAAGATTCCAGCTTGTTTTTCAGTTCGGCGGAACGCTGCAGAATCTTCTGGGATTTTTCCATATCATCCCAGAACTTTGGCTCCGCTGCTTTCATATCCAGTTCTTCAATCTCATTACGCATAGCTTTAATTCCCAATGCGTCCTGCAGATCTTCAATTTCCGGCAGCAGATTTTGCAGAGCAAGTTTTAATTCCTCAAATTGCAGCATTATTATCCATCCTACTTTCTAAATTGCAGTCCTCTAAATAGTAACTTAACATAGTTTTTTATTATATCTTGTTTTTAGAAAATTGTAAAGCAAATCCGCTTTTTCCGGATGTTTTCTTGCGATTTTTACACAGATTGTAAATAGTCTTAAAACTCTTGCGCAAAAAACTTGCAGTTTTTAGCAAAAACCGATACAATATTTAAGTGAATTGATTACATTCGTCTGGAGGCAAATAAATGACTGACTTTACCGATATGAAATGTCCGGTCTGCGGAAAGCCGTTTTTAAAAGGGGACGATATTGTCGTATGCCCACAATGCGGCGCGCCTTATCACCGCAGCTGCTATCAGCAGGTAGGACACTGTCTCTATGAAGATCGGCACGGCACTAAAGATGCATGGAAGCCACCTCAAAAAGCATCTGAAAAAGGGGAAGAAAAAATCTGTCCGCGCTGCGGCCATCCCAATCGCAAAGATGCACTTTTCTGTGAGCTTTGCGGCACCTCACTTGCCAAAAATGAGCAAAAGGGCTATCAGCAGCCTTACCAAAATCAAAGTGCTGCAAACCACGGTAATGCTCAAATGCCCTATGTTGCATTTGATCCTCTGGGAGGAGTTGCCCCCACTGAAAAAATAGACGATATTTCTGCTTCTGATCTGGCAAAAGTGGTTCAGTCTAATACCTCTTATTATATTCCGGTTTTCCGCAATTTTGTACAGAATCATAAAAAGCGTTTTAACTTTTCCGCTTTTTTATTTACCGGAAGCTGGTTTCTTTATCGAAAACAATATAAAAAAGGCTGGACGATTGCAAGCGTCCTTTTAATTCTGCATGCGCTTTACCAATATGTCACTTATGTGGTCTCCTATCCTGTAATGCAGTCTCTGATGAACAGTGCAGGTGTCACATCAGATGCTTATCCTTCTACGAATCAGATGATTGCTATGAGTGGAATGATCTCTACTCTTTCAACTAGCCAACAGCTTGCTCTGGCTCTTCCAGGAATTTTAATAATCGGGATTTTCCTGATCAAACTGATTTTTGGCTTCAAAGCAAATCAAATGTACAAAGCGCACTGCGTTAGTGTCGTGAAAGAAATCGAAGCCGACCATCCGCAAGCTGGTGGCTCCTCCGAAAAAACAATCCTCTATCAAGAAAAAGGCGGAGTTAACATGGCTCTCGCAATGGGAATTGTTCTCTGCTATACAGTAATTACTTATATTCCCTATTTCTTTTTCTGATTTTTTATGCATTCATCCGAATATTCAATCTGAAAGAAGTGTTTTCAAGAATGAAAAAAATCACCAAAGCTGTAATTCCTGCAGCAGGACTTGGTACTCGTGTGCTGCCCGCCACAAAAAGCATGCCGAAAGAGATGCTCCCCATCGTGGACAAGCCTGCGATTCAGTATATTGTTGAAGAAGCGGTACGTTCCGGAATTACTGATATTTTAATTATCACGAACCGCGGAAAAGGATTGATTGAAGATCATTTCGACCGTGTTCCCGAACTGGAAGCAAAATTACAGGGCGGCGGCGCTGCAAAAGAAAAGATTTTAAAAGAAGTTGTTGATATTTCACATCTTGCAAATTTTTATTTTGTGCGTCAAAAAGAAACCCGTGGGCTTGGTCACGCAGTCAATCGGGCACGCTCTTTTGTTGGGAATGACCCGTTTGCCGTTCTCTACGGAGACGATGTTATTATCGGAGAAGATCCTGCCTGCGGCCAGTTGATTCGTGCTTATGAAGAATATGGAAAAGGAGTCCTTGGCGTTAAAAAAGTTGCTCCAGAAGCAATTCATAAATATTCTTCCCTAAAGGTGGAACCTCTTCACGATAATTTTTATAATTGCACGGATATGGTGGAAAAACCAACACCAGATAAAGTTTTGAGCCTATTTTCTATTCTTGGCCGCTGCGTTCTGCCGCCGGAAATTTTTGATATTCTTGATCAAACGCCTCCTGGAGTCGGCGGGGAAATCCAATTGACCGACGCCATGCGCACACTGGCACGTTCACAAGGCATGGTCGCCGTTGAATTTACCGGCAAGCGCTATGATATGGGAAATAAGCTCGGAATTCTTCAGGCACAAGTAGAGGTTGCTCTTAACCATCCGGAAATCGGTAACGATTTTCGCAAATACTTAAAAGAACTTTCTAAAACGCTTTGAGAAAGCCAAAATTCTTTATTGACAATCTTTTTTCAGATTGATATAATTAATCTGTTGCCCTGTGTGTTACAGTGGCTTGATCCTTGCCCCGGATCTTTATTTGGGGCCATATGTCCATAAGGAGGTGCAAATCATGGAAGAAGTAAAAAGAGCTTATGAAACCGTATTTATCCTCTCTACTAAATTAGATGAGGATGCTACGAATGCCATGATCCAGAAATTCAAGGATCTGATCGCGGCGAATGGTACTATCGATGGTGTTGATGAATGGGGTAAGCGCAGATTAGCTTATCCGATCAACAAAGAAAATGAAGGCTACTATGTTCTGGTGAACTTTACGAGTGTTCCGTCTTTTACGGCTGAACTCGATCGTATTTACAAAATCACCGACGGTGTGCTGCGTTCCCTGATCGTGAAAAAAGGAGCCTGAAAATTAGGCGAAAGGGTGATTACGAATGCTTAACGTTGCTGTTTTAATGGGGAGGCTAACCGCTGACCCGGAATTGCGTCATACTTCTAATGACGTTGCCGTTACCAGTTTTACTCTGGCTGTCGATCGTTCTTATGTAAAATCCGGTGCTGAGCGTGCAACCGATTTTATTGATATTGTCGCTTGGAGAAATACTGCAGATTTTGTTTGCAAATATTTCCGCAAAGGCCAGTTAGTAGCTGTTCAAGGGGCTATTCAAACACGTTCTTATACAGATCGTGACGGAAATAAACGCAAAGCATTTGAAATCGTAGCGGATAATGTTCATTTTGCGGAAAGCAAACGTGATGGTAATTCTACAAGTGGAAATTACCATCATGAAGCTGCTTCTGCTCAACAGCAGTCCCCCGCCCCCGCCTATTCTAATGGCGACACCGGAGATTTTGAAGAAATCCCCGGAGACGATGATCTGCCGTTTTAAAATCCAACAACGGCATCCCTGATTTTTAGTTTAAAGGAGGTTTTCCGAATCATGGCCGATAGAGAAAAAAGTGAAGGCGGCCGCCGATATGGTGGTCGTAAAGGTCGTAGAAAAGTCTGCAGTTTTTGTGTTGATAAAGTAGACTCCATCGATTATAAAGATGTTGCAAAACTGCGTCGCTTTATTTCTGAACGTGCAAAAATTCTGCCTCGCAGAGCGACTGGCACTTGTGCGCGTCATCAGCGCGAATTGACTACCGCAATTAAGCGTGCACGTCATCTTGCGCTCTTACCGTTCAGCAGCGACTAATTTTGTCTTATAAGCTTTTTATAGCTTTTAAAAATCACCAGCTCTTAGTTTAAGGAGTTGGTGATTTTCTGTTATTAGATTTTTTCCATAAAAAAGCCCCATTCAGGAAAAGTTCAATATCCCGAATGAGGCCCTTTTTGTTTTTTATGATTGATTAACCATTTGAAGAAGTTGAAGACGAATTCGCATTGATCAAAATTGTGATTGTTGAATTGGCCGCCATTTTATCTCCGGCATTCTGATTTTTATAACCATAAGCCTGCCCAATTCCCACATATTCACTATGTCCGTTTTCCTGCTGTACAGAGGTAAATCCACGCGACTTCAATACGCTAACTGCTTCTTCTGCAGTTAGCCCCGCCAGATCCGGCAATGTTATAAGCGCATTTCCATCACTTACAATCACCGAGATAGCCGTTCCTTTTACCATTTTTTCGCCAGCCGTCGGTGTTTGAGAAATAATATATCCTGCCTCCACCGTGTCACTGTATTCATGCTTTGACACAACTACCTGATAATCAGCGTCGGAAGAAGATTGCTGATTATCCTCATACTTTTTGTTTACAAGATTCGGAACTGTAATTTGTTCCGCTACCGTAGAACTCACTGCAGAAGTTGTTTCTGAATCAGCAGTTCCCGCTTCGGACGTCTGAGAAACAATCGCCTGCTGGCTTTTATTGTTGCCGGAAGACATTCGAACAACGACAACCACCGTTACGATAATCAGCAAAACAGCACATACAAAAATGGTCCATACAAACATAGGAATTTTCTTCTTGCCCTTGTGTCCTGTATTTTTACGCATTTGCGGCGATCTAGGTGGCCGCGATGGCTGCTGAACCGGTTGAGCTCCCTGCGATGTTTCTCCTTTTAAGTCATGTCCTTCATCCGAATTTTTTTCTGCTCTTTCCTCTTTTTGAGGAGGAACCGGACTCGGAATCCGCCGTAAGCTTTCCGTCTCTTCGATCGTTGCCGTAATGGTAGGAGAAGCTGACAGTTCTGCTCGCATACGCTCAAATGTAGGCGTTCTTTTTTCTGCAGAAACCTGTAGTGCATTTGCTAATGAAGTTACAACATGCGGAGGAATATTTTGAAGGATCGAGGATGGGATTAAAAGTCTAGGATCTTCTTTTCTTGCCAAAGCATTTTTTGGAAAACTACCTGTCAATGCAAAGAAAAGGGATGATGCAAAGCCATAGATATCTGTTGATTCTCTGAGCGGTGCTGTTCCTTCGCATTGTTCCAATGCAGCGCATCCTGATACCAACGAATCCTGAAGCTCTGTTCCAAAGCGCCACACCTGCTCAATACAAAAATCCCCCAGAATCATACTTCCGTTTGGCAAAATAAACAGCGTGTCCGGAGAAATTCCCAAATGAGAAATTCCAACTGCATGCAAGGTAGAAAGTGCCATTAAAACTGGCATGAAAAGCTGTCTCGCCTCATTCCAATTTAAAGAACCTCCGCTGCGTTTTACAAAATAGCGCAGCGTAATTGCATTCATCCATGGAGCTACTGCATAAACAGTTTCATTTTCCTCAAACACATCTTCAATATGTGCCATCGCAGGCTGCGTATGAAAGCGCAGCAAAGCCTGCTGATTTTCTAAAAAGATTCTTCGATCTTTTTCAAAGACTTCTTTCAGTTCTTCCTGCGGACTGATTTTTAATCCATCCGAATTGCGCAGCGCCAAAGTCTGCGGAAAGAACTCCCTAATCTCTACTTTTTCTTTTGTTTTTAAATCAAGACCAATATATAGAATTCCTTCTCCATTTTTACGCATTGCGCGGCCGACCAAATACTGATCTTTCAATATTGTTCGATATGGAAGAGCATCAGGAAGCTGCAATTCAGCGAAAGAAAACCCACAATGTGGGCACTCTTCAGCTTCATCGGTCTCTTCCATGCAGGCCATACAAAGCCTGTCATAATCCGCCATTCGTGCGTTCCTCCTTCAGGCATGTCTAAAACACGTCGATATTTAAACCCATCTTTTTTACAACTCCACAATTACCGCTATTTACTCTTCGTCACTAACATCGGAACTT
>DHOF01000165.1 GCA_002411615.1 Ruminococcaceae bacterium UBA5397 | reverse complement strand
CGCCTGATTACCGCTTTTATTGCAGGCTTTAGCGAATTTGACACACCGGATTTTTCACGGCCTGAATTTTTGGGTCTCACTGAAGAAACAAAACTTGTGATTTCCAAACTGACGGCTATTTTTCGTCTGGCAAATGCGCTGGATAAATCCCATATGCAAAAAGCAATCGATATTAAAGTAAAAACAAATGGTGAAAAGATGACCGTGACTGCTCTCTGCAATGATAACTTTTATCTGGAACGATGGGCATTCGAACAATGCGCACCATTTTTTCAGGATGTCTTCGGAATTGAACCAGTCCTTGTCGTAAAAGAAACGTTTATTTGAATGGAGGCTGCAGCTATTTTATGGAAAAGATGCCTTATTATAATCGTGAACTAAGCTGGGTCGATTTTAACTATCGGGTTTTGGAAGAAGCTTTTAAAAAAGAAAATCCAATCATGGAACGGATTCGTTTTCTTTCAATCACAGCCAGTAATCTGGATGAGTTTTTTATGGTTCGTGTGGCTGGTGTTATGGAACAGGTCCGCAGTAAATATCATGTAGAGGATTTAAGCGGCTTAACTCCGCAAAAGCTTTTGGAAAAGCTCAACATCAAAATTCACGAATTTATGGAAAAACAATATTCCTGTCTGCATCGCTCCATCATTCCGGCTCTAAAAAAACTAAATATTTCATTTCTTACGCCGGATGAAATGAATGAAGAACAGCTTTCGTTCCTCTCTAATTATTTTGAAAAAGTCCTTTTCCCTGTATTAACTCCGCTCGCAGTTGACCCCAGCCGCCCATTTCCACTTTTGGCAAATAAAAGTCTGAATGTAGCGATTCGCCTTGAGGGAAATGGAAAGCCTTATTTTGCTGTTGTACAGGTTCCCTCGATTCTTTCTCGATATTTGGAGCTGCCTTCCCATGATGGAGGCCGGGAATTTATCCTTCTCGAAAATTTAATTATTTATAAATTGGAAGAATTATTTGAAGCAAGTGATATCCGTGCTGCCTGCCCTTTCCGCATGACCAGAAACAGCGATCTTGAGATTGATGAAGGAGCCGAAGATCTGCTGGCAGAAATTCAAAAATCCATTAAAAAGCGGAAACGCGGAAATCCAGTTCGGCTGGAACTTTTACAAAAATGCGATCCGGAAACAAAATCGTTCCTGCTCGAAATGATTCATATCCGAAAGGATAATATCTACGAACTTCCAGGTCCATTGGATTTAACTTTTCTCTCCAAATTTGCAGATCTTTCCGGATTTGAAAAATATTGTTTCAAACCAATTATGCCAGTTTATCCTCCTGCCGATTTTTGGAACTATAAAAGCATTTTTGATGCGATCAGAGAAAAAGACCGCATGGTTCACCACCCGTATGAGAGTTTTGAAACCGTTGTCGATTTTGTGCGTCAGGCTGCAGAAGATGAAAATGTACTTGCCATTAAGCAAACCCTCTATCGGGTCAGCGGCCATTCTCCTATCATCGCGGCGTTGATTCGCGCCGCTGAAAACGGGAAACAAGTGACCGTTCTAGTGGAGCTGAAAGCACGTTTTGATGAGGAAAATAATATTCTCTGGGCAAAAAAGTTGGAAGAAGCGGGCTGTCACGTCATTTACGGATTGGCAGGACTTAAAACGCACTGTAAAATTTTGTTGGTTGTCCGCAGAGATGAAGACTGTATTCGTCGATATGTTCATATGGGGACTGGAAATTACAATGATTCCACCGCAAAGATTTACACCGATATCGGCATTTTTACTTGCAAGGAGCCCTTTGGAACAGACGCCAGCAGCCTTTTTAATGTATTGACCGGTTATTCCCGTCCTCCCGAATATAATAAAATGCTGGTAGCACCATATGAACTGCGCGGATTTTTTGAATCTATGATTCAGCGTGAAACTCAAAATGCCAAAGATGGGCTTCCTTGTGGGATCACTGCAAAAGTAAATTCACTTGTTGATCCCGAAATCATTTCTCTTCTTTACAAAGCTTCTCAGGCGGGGGTTCCGATTCATCTGATTGTACGTGGAATTTGCTGCCTGATTCCCGGTCTACCTGGAATCAGTGAGCATATCGAAGTCATCAGCATTATCGGTCAGCTTCTCGAGCACAGTCGGATTTTTCGTTTTGAAAACGGCGGCACCCCAAAGATTTACATGGGGAGTGCTGACTGGATGAGCAGAAACCTCGATCGTCGTATCGAATTAGTTTTTCCTATCGAAGATGAAGATTTAAAACAGCGTGCATTTGGGATTCTTGACCTGATGTTAAATGATAATATTAACGCCAGAATGATGACCAACACAACAGAATATCATCATATCGATCGGCGCGGAAAAGTGCCCTGCAACTGTCAGCGTGAATTTAGCCGCCTAGCACAGGAAGCTGTTGCAAAACTGGAGATTCCTGAGCGAGATCAGCCTTTGAAACCGATTTTAAGTCCTGATTTTGACCGTTGATAGTATTTAAGTTTTCAATGAAAAGGATGTGATTTATTTTGCTGCGTGTCGGTATTTTAACAAGTGGCGGTGACTGCCAAGGGCTTAATTCCGCAATCCGCGGAGTTGCGAAAGCACTTTACGTCAAATTTGGCAACCATGTAGAAATTTATGGAATCGCAGACGGGTACCGCGGCTTGATTG
>DHOF01000138.1 GCA_002411615.1 Ruminococcaceae bacterium UBA5397 | reverse complement strand
CACAAACTGACGGAATCCTATGCGAATTTTTTAGAAATATTAAATTAATGAGAAAATCAGAACAAAATTCAATAAAATTTTTAGTACCTTTTAATTTATAAAATTTAGATAATTCCAATAAATATAAATTATAAATTTTTTGTATAAAAAAATTATAGCACATTTAAGAGTAAAAAGTCAAGCTGTTTCCAAATCTTAGGAAATGCTTTAAATTTGGTAAATATTAGTAAATGTCAATCTTATCTTCAATTTTATTGATCACATAATAAGCGGCTTTGTCTGCGGGTTTAATATAGATCTTACAGGAACGAATGGCTCCCTTATGCTTTGATTTAAAATCGTTTTTACAGCGGGCAATTATATCGGTGCAGGTATATTGAGTAGTGCCAAATTCCACATAGACTTCCGGAACCAAAGCGGCGGCAGCTTGCTTTTTCGCTTTGCTGATTGTCTCTTTGGCAACATTGAGTGCAGGTTCTGTCTTTTCAATCGCCTTTTGTGCAGCTTCTTTTGCTTTTTGTGCAGTTGGCTGCATCTTATTTTGCATCTCAGAAATCCCTTCCTTTACGGAAGCAACGGTTGGTTCTGCTGCTTTTGAGAGGCTTTTAGATACTTCGTTGATTGCTTTCACGGTATCATCTTTCGCTGCCTTTACTGCTGATTTAATTTTACTATCGCTCATAAAAATCATCCTTTCTGTATTTTTCTAGAGCTTTTTGTAATTTGAAAAAGAAATTCAGTATCAGTTTGTTCTTTTTTTGAGATATTATTTTAAAAGTTTATAAAAATATAAAAAAGTGAAGAAATTGGAAATTATTTAGACCGATTGATACCAATTTAGTACCGGAGTGAGATTTTCCATGCTGACTCGGTCACCGCCGTGCAGCATTAAGTCGAGTATATCTTCTTCATCAGGCGTTTTATCCTTTTTTGCAGAGAGCTTTTTTCCAACCACTTTTGACATGGTATTCATCATAAACTTATACATGCCGTGCAGGCGGTTTAAATCAAATCCTCCCTGTAGAGTAAAGAGCGGCAACCCTTGGGGGAGATGGTTATGTTTTTTAACATCATCCATTTGGGACCCGCTTTTTCCCATTCCGACTGCGCACACGGCACGAATTTTATATTTTTGGCGAGCTTCTGAATAGCCTTTGACCGAACCTGCCATCAGCCAGCCGAAATAGAGAATCTCAGCGCCGGATTTTAGTGTGCTTTTGGCTTCTGTCAGTGAAAATGCTGGAAGACTGATTTTTTGGCTCATCATTTCAGCATATTCTTTTGTAAATCCAGAGTTTGAGGTGTACACAATCGCATCCATCTTAGCTTCCTCCTGACTTTTTAGGCAGTTTTATTTTGAGCGTTCGCAGATAAGCTTTCTGCTCATCTGTGATCCGGTAACTCTCAACTGCTTTTTGAATTGCCTTGTTATGGGTCCATGGCTCCAGCTTGTACTGCTCAAGATAGGGGAGTGTTGCTTTGTACTGTTTTGCAAGTGCAGTTGCAAAATACCATGCAATCATCATGTTTACATAATATTCCTGTGACTTTATTTTAGCCGGTAATTCAAGATATTCCGGTCGAAATTCATCATCGAGATAAAAACACATCAGCATTTCAATCCCAAAACGAATCGTATAAGTTTGATCGGATTGAAGCCATTTTTTGATCTGACAAAGCAATTCTGTCAAATGTTTTTGAAAAACTTTAGGGGTCATCAAGTCACAGGTTGCCCAGTTGTCCACATAGGGAAGAAAGGAATCCAGCGCGCGGATACAGGACTCATAGTTTTTCATTCGCTCAATCAAAAATCCATGCAGATTATTTTCTTCATAATATTTGTGAGGAAGAGTTTTCAAAAACACTTCCGCTTCCGGCTGCTTGGAAAACGCTGCGGCAAATTTCCGAAGCTGAGGGGTGCGTACACCGATGATCGTTTCTTTTTTGACGGTCGGCATCAGCTTTGCCTGAAAATCCCTGTATTTTAGATCCTGCATCTTAAAAAGCTGAGACTGTACTTCGGTTTGTGAATCCTTCATCTTTTGTTTTCCTCCATAATCCTTTTCAGAATTGGTTGGTCTGCCGGGCAGAATGAAAAGCTGGTCATTTCATCCGGAGTAATCCAGCGAAGGTCATGATGCTCCAAAAGCTTTGGGGTACCTTCTTTTATGGTGCAGGAAAACAATGTCAAATGAATGGTCATGTCCGGATATGAATGCGTGGTTTCCATAAACTGATTGCCGACGGAAACCGTAATGGCAAGTTCTTCCCGACATTCGCGGATAAGTGCCTGCTGTTTGGTTTCTCCCGGTTCTACTTTTCCACCGACAAATTCCCAAAGCAGTCCCCGTGCTTTATTTTTAGGCCGTTGGCAGATCATCAATCGGTTTTTGTCCCAAATCAGTGCGGCGACAACTTCGGTCATATTTTTATCACCTGATTTTTTTTGAGAATGAAACTCAATTTTAATCCTTCCTTTTTGATTATTATAACTGATTCCGGTTTCTTTTAAAAGGAAAATATTGTATTTTTAACGGTTTTATTTGCCCCAAAGGAGTCGTGCTTTTAGGCAACTTGTATTTTGACAAAATATGTGTTATTATTCTAATAAATAAAAAGGGGAGCTCACTAAAGTGGGCTGAGAGTAAGCAGATTCGCTTTGACCCTGGAACCTGATTTGGGTAATGCCAACG
>DHOF01000137.1:1355-3087 GCA_002411615.1 Ruminococcaceae bacterium UBA5397 | reverse complement strand
TTTTTCTATAATATTCTGCAAAATTGACTGAAAAGAAGTCCAATCCATCAACGAAAATGCAGCAAGCAAACGTGAAAGTGTCAAATTTAAAGACGCATTTGCCTTTTGCCGTATGGAATCAAAATCCCCTTTTCCGGATTTTTGAGTCAGCTCCGATTCCCTGACGAGACAATTAAAGCTGCCTGATTCCAAATCTTTTTCCAAATCGTCCGCCGCGTCCATAATATAAACCCAGCGTCCCAGAAAATATCCAAATTCATACAGTGTTCTTGAAAGCGGAGAAGAGCTTTCTCCTCCCTCATGCTGCAAAATTCTCCCAAGCATCTGTGCTGTTGGAGACGCACAGGCGTCCATCTTCTGTCCTTCCGTCTCCACCTGATTCTGTGCCGTCATTGTCTTCTCAACGATCTTGTCCATCCAAGGAAAATCCAATTTTGCACGTTTCTGTGCTTTGCGGGACAGCGGCAAAAGCAGTCGCGCACGAATTTTTCCTTTTCCACGATCCCGCAGGTCATCCTCCAGCTTAAAACAAGTCATCAGAACACTTAAAGCAGCTGCCTGATGAAAGGATTCCGCAGCATTTTGACAAAAATTGCATTTTTTCAGCGGATTGACAACACAATGCCCAGTACCATAGCAAGGCTTTTCTTTTCTCAAAGACATCAAAACCATCGTATAAAAAGTACAGTCATAACTGAGCGTTAACCGAGAAAGCCAGCCATAATAACGGCCCAGGTTTTTGCATAATCCACAGTATATCCCGCGGTAGCTTTCCCATTCCCGGACCAAAAGTTCAGGCTTAAGCGGTCTGATATAACCAAACAACGGCACCCATCCTTACTCTTTACTAATAAAGATTAACTTATTGTACAATAAATTACCCGATGATTTGTTGAACAATGTGTTAATTTTGTCCGATTTTTGTAATCTTTTGCGGATCTCCAAAAATATTCTACAATATCATCTGCAAAATTTTAGATAAATTTTATAAAATTCATTGTTGATAGTTTCACGTTCCTATGGTATGATAATTTTTGTAGAAAGCAATCGTAGATATTCACTTATATGATAGGAGGGATTTTCGATGAAACTTTATGATATCGACATCGGAGATTTTATGCAGCTGCTGGATCGTGCCAAAGGCGATGTGATTCTTGAAACAGATGACGGAAACAAGCTGAACCTCAAAAGTAAGCTATGTCAGTTATATGGTGTAAAACAACTTTTAGAGAGTGCCAAAAATGCAACCATTACTGCAGAAATAAAACTAACGAATCCGGAGGATCAGCTTTTGTTCTTAAAATACCTGACGGATTCTACAACCCTTTGAGTTTTCAAAGCCTATGAATTTCCCGAAGCCCTGTTTCTTGGGTTTCGGGAAATTTTTTTTGCAAAAATTCAGGTATGCTCCAGAAGCTTGCGAAGATACTGTCCTGTGTAAGACTGTTCCACCGCTGCAATCTGCTCCGGCGTTCCTTTTGCAATTACCGTTCCGCCGCCGTCGCCGCCTTCCGGACCAAGATCAATTACATAATCCGCTGTTTTGATCAAATCCAGATTATGCTCAATCACAACTACGGTATTCCCTCCATCTACCAGCTTTTGAAGGACTTCGATCAGCTGATGCACATCAGCAATATGCAGACCGGTCGTGGGTTCATCCAAAATATAAATTGTTCTGCCGGTACTTCTTTTAGAAAGCTCCGCCGCCAATTTAACGCGCTGTGCTTCA
>DHOF01000137.1:858-1146 GCA_002411615.1 Ruminococcaceae bacterium UBA5397 | reverse complement strand
GGTTGTCCAATCTTGATATATCCGAGTCCGACTTCCTGCAAAGTCTGCAGTCTTCTGGCAATTCGCGGGATTGCTCCAAAAAATTCCACGCCTTCTTCGACCGTCATTTCCAGTACATCGTAGATATTCTTTCCCTTATACTGGATTTCCAACGTTTCGCGGTTGTACCGCTTTCCGTGACAGGCATCACAGGGAACATAAATATCCGGCAGAAAATGCATCTCAATTTTAATAATACCGTCGCCCTCACATGCCTCACACCGGCCGCCCTTCACATTAAAAGAGAAG
>DHOF01000137.1:507-692 GCA_002411615.1 Ruminococcaceae bacterium UBA5397 | reverse complement strand
CCGCCCTTCACATTAAAAGAGAAGCGACTGGAAGAAAATCCGCGCAGTTTTGCCTCTTGTGTACTTGCAAACAGATTGCGGATATCGGTAAAGACCCCTGTATAGGTAGCCGGATTGGAACGTGGAGTCCTGCCAATCGGCGACTGATCGATCGCAATCACTTTATCCAATGCGGAAAGTCCGGT
>DHOF01000137.1:0-174 GCA_002411615.1 Ruminococcaceae bacterium UBA5397 | reverse complement strand
ATTTTTAAGAAATTCCCATTTCCTTTTCTGCGTTCTTTCGGGACCTCCACTTTCTTTTTCCCACTCAGGTACTGGCCGGTAATAGAGGCTTCGCAGTTTAGGATGTCTTCCGGTTTGCCGTTAAAAACCACTTCTCCACCGTGAATTCCGGCACCAGGTCCAATATCCACCAGA
>DHOF01000087.1:7107-7299 GCA_002411615.1 Ruminococcaceae bacterium UBA5397 | reverse complement strand
ATACCCCATATCACGGAAATATTCAGCAATCGTGATGCCGGTATAGATGCTGGCTTCACGCGCGGCAACCGGCATATCGGAAGTATTGGCGATCAAAACGGTGCGTTCCATTAAAGAAAAACCGGTTTTCGGGTCTTTTAACTCTGGAAATTCATTCAGAACATCAGTCATCTCGTTGCCGCGTTCTCCGCA
>DHOF01000087.1:463-6853 GCA_002411615.1 Ruminococcaceae bacterium UBA5397 | reverse complement strand
TCTGCCCATTTTGCAAGCTGATGCTGCACAACGGTTTTGCCGGAACCAAAAGGTCCCGGTACAGCTGCAACGCCGCCTTTGGCAATGGGGAACAGCGTATCAATAACACGCTGGCCGGTGACGAGCGGCATATCCGGAGAGAGCTTTTTCTGATAGGGGCGCCCTTTTCGAACAGGCCATTTCTGCATGAGCGTTATTTTATGTTCGACCCCATTTTCGTCTTTTATTTCCGCAATAAAATCGGTGACTCTATAGTCTCCTTCGCTGATGGAGTCAATTATGCCGTCAGCGCCTTTTGGCACCATGATCCGGTCGGTAATGATCTCAGTTTCCTTTACAGTGCCGAGAATGTCGCCTTCTTTTACCGGATCACCGGCCTTCTTTGAGGGAGTAAAGTGCCAAACTTTTTCTCGATCGAGGCTGGGAATTTCTACGCCGCGATGCAGATTATTGCCGCTTTCTTCCATGATTTTAACAAGCGGCCGCTGGATTCCATCATAGATACTGCCCAAGAGGCCGGGCCCAAGTTCTACTGAAAGCGGGGCGTTGGTGCTTTCCACCGGCTCTCCGGGGCCGAGTCCGCTGGTTTCCTCATAGACCTGAATGGAGGCTTGGTCGCCGTGAATTTCGATAATTTCGCCAATTAGACGTTGGGCACTGACACGCACCACGTCAAACATATTGGCGTCCCGCATTCCTTCGGCGATTACCAGAGGTCCGGCTACTTTTTTTATGGTTCCGATGCTCATTCTATTTTCACCTGCTTTTAATCATTATTAAAAATAATATCCGAACCGACGGCTTGCTCTACACTGCGCTTAACGGCCCGGATTCCTTCTCCGGTATTTCCGGAGATGCCGGGGATTAAGATAACCGCGGGGAGCGGCTGCGTGCGCAGACAGTCGATTTCCGGCTGAATTTGACAAGCTAAGGATTCGGTAATATAGATCACCGCATAATTCTGCTCCGAAAGCTCCCGCAGAAGATGGGCACCTTTTTCGGGGTCAGAAACTGGAAAGGTGGCAAGACCCAGGGCGGCAAATCCATAAATGCTGTCCCGGTCGCCGAGCACTGCGATTTTATACATCATAGACACTTCCCTTTCTCAGACCACATAAAGTTCCCGCATGCGTTGGCGGATAAAGTCTTCCGGCATTCCGTTGCGCTTACCGGAGAGCAGAATCCGTACCGATTTAAGTTCTGTTTCTTTGGCAATCAGAAAGGCTGCAAGAGGGCCAAGCGTAAAGGGGTTATAAAGTTCTTTTCGGATTTTTCGGATAATTAGGTTATCGCACCAACTCTCGAAAGCAGAAGGGGATTCCCTGAGAGAATCGATTGCGTCTGCATAGCGGCTGGTGGATAGAACGTCAAAAATAGCTTCTTCGCTTTGAGTTGCAGCCTTCGCCAACCGGTCGGTATCCAGAGAATCGCAGGGGGCTAGTGAAGACTCAATCAAAGAAAGCGGCTTTCCGGTATGAAGAGCCCGCACCGCAATTTTAATATCGGCGGCGGCTACCGTTCGCTCTGCATATTCTCGAATGGCTTCGGTATCGGAAGCTTTTCCGGCTTTTTCGATCGCACAAAGACAAGCTTTGTCCAGGATGAAATCGCATAACTGTCCGTCTCTCGTATGGAGGAGCGCTTCAAATGCTTCCTGTGCGGGAGACTGCATTTCTTCGGGAAGAAGATCCCACTGCGATTTTTCGACGGCTGCCTGAATCTTTTCTACGGGAACGGTTCCGTTTAAAATATAGACGCTCGGCATAGAAGTATTGGTACAGCGCAGCTTAATTGCCGCTTTCAGATTGTGGTAATCGTTTTTTAAAAGAAAAACATTGAAAACACTCAAATCAGAAACCAGTTCTGAAAGAAGGTCCCATGTTTTTTTTTGTTCGGAGGCAAACATTTTATCGACGCCGCTTTCAGTATCCCAGCCTTTTCCTGCCAAAAGATTAAGGCAGTCTTCTTCTGTTTTTGCACCAATCAACTGGTCCATCATCGAAGAATTTAACAGAGAAAGCTCTTTCGACCGAATTCGTGCAACTGCATAAGGATAAAGATTTTTTGCCATGTCTCAGTCTCCTTCCGGAAAAAGCAGAGTGGCGGCCTTGTCCTGCATTTGTTCTTTTTGTGCGTCAAAGAGTGCCTCAAAAGAGCAGTTTTCCTCGATTCCGCCATAAGAAAGAATCAGTCCGCCTGAAATCAATTTTGCTTCTGGACTGAGCTTTAGCGTTCCGCCGGCTTTTTTTGCCTGTGCATCTGCCTTTTCGGCGAAATCCTGCGGCATTCTCTTAAGATCCTTGGAATTGAGGAAAATTTCACCTTTTTCTGGAAGTGCATATTTTGCAGCAATTTTTAAAAGGACCTCGAAATACTTTTCTGTTGGCAGATTCAGAAGATCTTTTTTGGAATCTTCCACTGTTTCTTCGATGATCTGCAGTTTTTCGTTGAGCAGAATTCGGCGCTCTTGTAAAACGGCGGCACTTTTTGAACGTGCCTTTAGATCCTGCGCTTGTTTTTGAATCTTTTCAGAAGCAGCCCGGCGAAATTCGGCAGCATCTATCTGAGCTTTGCCGGTAATCGTTTTCGCTTCTGCCTCTGCACAGAGACGGATGCTTTTTGCGGTCTCTTCGGATTCATTTTTGATCTGTTCAATAATTTTTTCTAATCCGGTCATGGATTCACACTCCTTTCAAATTAAATGGATTGATAAAAGGAGTTTTAGATGTTCATTCCGTTAATCGCATTTACCGAAAGGATTGAAACAAGCAAAGCAAGAATGGCATAAGTTTCGACCATGATCGGGAAAATCATAGATTTTCCGAATTGGTCAGGGCGTTTGCTCAGAAGTCCCATGGAAGAAACAGAAGCGTTTGCCTGGCTGATCGCGCTGAAAAGGCCAACAATGGCGATCGGCAGGCAGGCCATCAAATAGAGAAGGCCTTTTGCAATGGAGATGTTCGGATTTCCACCGAGAATACCGATGTTGGAAAGAGTCAAGAAAGCGATAATTAAGCCATAGATTCCCTGCGTGCCGGGGAGAAGCTCAAGAATCAAAACTTTACCGAATTTACTGGGGTCTTCGGTTACGATGCCTGCTGCGGCCTGGCCAGTGCGGCCAACGCCGATTGCAGAACCTGTTCCTGCAAGAAGGGCTGCCAGAGCAGCGCCCAAAAGTGCAAATACAACACCGAGATTTTCCATAATTTTAATCCTCCCTAAATTTAAAGAATTTTGTATGAATGCCAAAGGGGTGAAATTTATCCCCGCCGCCTTCATAGAATTTGCCAAAGAATTCTACATACTGCAGGCGAACGGTGTGGACATAAGCGCCCAGCATATTGATGCCGATATTCATTGTATGGCCTAACAGAAAAACGACGATAAAGAGAATTGCTCCGCCGATTCCTCCGCCTGCCATGGAACCCATCTGGTTGACGACGTTTGCGATAATCCCGGTTGCAAGACCGAGAGCCAACAGACGGGAGTAGGAAAGAATGTCGCTCAGATAACCGGTTGCATTATTATAAAGAGCAAAAATCCCTTTTAAGATCCGTTTGACAGGATTTCGGGAATCTCTTCCACTGGTTGCGATAATTCCAACGGCACCGATTATAGTAATCCAGGTGGCAACCTGTCCTACCATCGGGGAAAAGTCCCATTTTACGCCTGCCATGTTTTGGAATAGAGATGTTGTAAAAAGGAGTAAAATCAGTCCGCCCACAAAGAGGTAGATAAAAACAACATCATAAATGACATCAAGGTGTGCGCCCTGTTTCCAATCCTGAAAGCCTTTTACAGCAACGCCTAAAAACAAATGAATAATGCCGATGCCTAGGCAGAACATCAAAAGTCGCATCGGGTCCTTAACCGGCGTAAACCATAATGCTGGAATGGAAACCTCATGCCCAAAGAAGGTAGCGGAAATTTTCTGAATGGCATCGCCAAAAAATCCGCCGAAGAGAAATCCCCAAACCATGGTAGAGATTCCACAGAAAAAGAACATGCGAATCGATTTTCTGAGATTTTGTTCCATATTCTGATATTTTTTTAAAATAATTCCACAGGCGATGACCATTAAGAGGCCATAACCCGCATCAGAAAGCATCATGCCAAAGAAAAAATAAAAGAAAAACGCGATGACGGAAGAGGGATCAATTTCTCCTTTTCCAGGGAGACTGAAAGATTCTACGACGGATTCCATTGGAGAAGTGAAGGCATTGTTTTTAAGCAGTACGGGTGCTTGCTCTTGATCGGAAAGATTTTCGATCTCTACCGCTACCCCACAGGTTTCATAAAGTTCTTTGGAAAGTCTCTCCGCATTTTCCGCAGGGACATAGCCGGTCAGCAGAAAGGTGCGTTTTGATTGAATGAGTGTCCCAAGAACCTGATATTTTTCTTCCCGCATGGAGAAATAATCCACAAGAAAAGTAATTTCATCCCGCTTGTCTGCATAAGAGGCAATCCCAGCTTCTGCAGCGCTGATTTCTTCTTCAACCCTTTGAATTTTTTCCTCTAACTGTTTTGCTTCTTCTTTTGGAGCATTTGCGCATAAATTGGTGGGGCGGGCAAATCCCAAAGAGCGCAAAAGTTCTTCTGACTTTTCAGAAATTGATCTGTTTACGAGCAAAAAAACGCAGGTTTGCTCTGTTGTGCTGTCAATTATTTGTGTATAGATTCCACTTTCGGGCAATGCTTTTGCAAAAACTTCCTCTATCATTTCATTGGTAACGCCTTCGGGCAGGGTGCCAATAAAAGCACTGGTCTTTCGGGTACCGGAAAATTGCAGAGGAACGTCTAAAGAAAGCCACGGATGTAAAGCTTCCAGCTGCATTTGCAGTTTTAATTTTGCTGCGTTTTTTTCATGAATTTCTTTTTCGTAAGTATTAATGGTTGTTACAATTTCAAGAATTTCTTCTCGTTTTCGCTCCAGAGTGTGATATTCCTTTAGAGTGATTGCTTTGCGTCCCTCTAAGATAGCGAGGGGAGACGTTTTTCGTGGGACGTAAGAGTCCAGCGTTCCTAGTGCTTGTGATGCAGACTGCTGCATTTGCTGGAACTGTGTTTTGCTGGAAGAAACGTCCATTCGGTGAAAAATGTGATCTTCTTCTTTATTAAGAGACGTGATTTCCACCACTCCGCGGCATTGAAGGAGCTCTAGAGTCTGTTTGCGGTTTTTTCGCAGCCCCAAAAGATTGATTCGCCGCATCTGTACGACCGCCATAAAAAGGACCTCCTTCCTTATTCGAAAATCACAGAAAGAACTGCTTGCTTTGCTGCTTCCTTTCGGGATTGTGCTGATTTGTGCAGTAACGCTGCTTTGTGCAAGGCATTTTCTTTTTCTTGGGCGAGAAATTGATCAGATTCGGTTTTTACGGATTGTAAAAGCGTTTGCTCTGCCTTTTGTGTTTGTATTTTGGCATCTTTTCGAATTTGATCTGCTTCTTCTTTTGCTTTCTGAAGAATTTGTTCTTTTTCTGTGGCAGCGCTCTTTTCTACCTGATCAGCGCTTTTTTCAGTCTGTCGGATGGTATCGATGGATTCTCTGACCATAAAACTTATCACCTCACTTCATTTTTATCACATCAATTCCATTTTACGCAAAAATTTAGTATAATGCAATATTATTATTACTTTATTATTACTTTTGTTTTAAACTTTTTTCAGCAGTTTTCATAAGTTGTCCTTTTTTGTAACAAAAAAAAGAAAATGGGATAAAAAAGCAGCCGCTTTTTTTGCGGCTGCTTTTTCTTAGAAAGAAAATTTTAATTAGTTATCGACATCGCAGAAATCAAACTGACTGTTATAAAGATTTGCATAGAAGCCGCCTTTTTGGAGCAGCTCTTCATGCTTTCCTTTTTCGACGATATCGCCGTCTTTCATGACAAGAATTATATCGGCATTGCGAATGGTGGAAAGACGGTGCGCAATGATAAAGCTTGTTCTGCCCTCCATCAGATGGTCCATGGCTTTTTGAATCAAAATTTCGGTTCGAGTATCAACACTGGAGGTCGCTTCATCAAGAATCAGGATCTGAGGATCTGCGAGGATTGCCCGCGCAATCGTCAAAAGCTGTTTCTGTCCTTGAGAGATGTTGCTTGCTTCCTCATTTAGAATCATCTGGTAGCCGTCCGGCAGGGTGCGGACAAAGTGGTCGACCTGTGCTGCTTTTGCAGCGGTAATGACCTCTTCGTCGGTCGCATCGTGACGCCCATAACGGATATTATCGGCGATAGAAGCGTTGTAAAGCCAAGTGTCCTGCAGAACCATGCCGAAGAGGGAACGCAGGTCGCTGCGCTTAAAGTCACGGATGTCATAGCCATCCACCAGAATAGCGCCCTCGTTGACGTCATAAAAACGCATCAAAAGTTTGATCATGGTGGTTTTTCC
>DHOF01000087.1:0-237 GCA_002411615.1 Ruminococcaceae bacterium UBA5397 | reverse complement strand
ATGATTTTATCCGGGGTATAACCGAAATGAACATGCGCAAATTGGACGGAACCATCGATATGAACATTTAAGTCGGTATCGGGTTTGTCCGTGTGGTTCACTGTAATTGCGTGTTCGCTTTCGGCAACTTCTTCCGGCAGCTCGAGAAAATGAAAGACTCGTTCCGCGGCGGCGGCAGTAGACTGCAAAACATTGGAGATGTTGGCAACCTGAGTCAGCGGTTGTGTAAATTGGCGA
>DHOF01000169.1:3394-3749 GCA_002411615.1 Ruminococcaceae bacterium UBA5397 | reverse complement strand
AAAACCTTCTTTTCTCGCGGAATAATCCGTATCAGATTTTGCGGTCATTGTCATAGGATACGGATATTCTCCACGCTGACAGAACGTTAATTCTATCGCTGTGCCAAAACAGCAGTGGATTTCTGGAAAATTTTCTTCAGTCAATCTCCGACAAAACACTGATTCTGGCAGGAAAAATTAATACTCTTTCCATGAAAACAATTCGCCAGTGCATGATCGAATTCCTGCTTTATGAATACCGAATACAAAAAAGCACAACGATACGGTTGGAAGTATCAAAAAAGGAACTTGCAGAAAAATTCGGGATCCAAAGGCCATCACTATCCCGAGAATTGATGAAAATGCGCAATGAAAA
>DHOF01000169.1:0-3124 GCA_002411615.1 Ruminococcaceae bacterium UBA5397 | reverse complement strand
AAAAGGCTTCACACCGACTGATAAATGAGGAACAGACTGCTAAAAAGGAGTGGTACGCTTCATGGAGAAATGTAACATATGCAACGAGCACTGCCTACTTAAGCTCTGTATGCGCAAAGTACCGATTTTTTCATCCTTAAGTCAGGATGAAATGACCCATATTGCTTCTATTATTCGCCACAAAGAATACCGAAAGGAAGAAACACTTCTTTCCGAGGGAAGTAAAGCGAACACCCTTGTGATTATCAATGAGGGAAGTGCCAAAGCCTTTAAACTTACACCAGACGGCAGAGAACAGATCCTGTATGTGTTTTCCGAAGGGGATTTTTTCGGAGAACGCAATCTTTTTGGCAGACAGATATCTACCTACTCTGTGGAAGCCCTGGAACCGGTCAGGACATGCTCTTTTACAAAGGAAAGTTTTTATGATTTACTTCACTCATATCCGGAGATTGCTATAAAGATCATTGAGGAATTGGAAAAACGAATTTCTCACTTGGAATGTACCCTGCAAAGCATGGGGGTGCGCAGTGTTGATGAGCGTGTCAGTACACTCATCCTCGATTTTGCCGAAAAATATGGAACGTCTGTTCCTGATGGAACACTGATTCATCTACCACTGAGTCGTGAGGGTATGGCAAACTATCTGGGAGTCGCACGTGAAACGGTAAGCCGAAAGCTTGGCCAATTGGAAAACGAAGGGATTATCCGCTCGCACGGAAACAAAAGTATTTTGCTGCTGGATCGCAATATGCTTGAGTCATCAGCCGGAAAATCCGTTGATCTTTAATTTACCAACATGGCATAAAAATTTGAGTGCGATCACAGAAATACCTCCCACAGCCTGTTACAATGATGATGAAATCAGGAGCAGACTGCGGGAGATATTCTATTCAAGGACAAAATTCTGAATTTAAGTAAGAGAGAATATGAATGATGCAACAATGATTCGGGAATCACTAAATTGTTGGAAACAGTTGGGTGCTAAAAATTATAAAGTCCAGAATGCCCGCATCAGAAGGTAAGTTTATGACCATTTCAAAAGGTACAAAAGCAGAAAATTACGTCCCTTAAATCAGGCTTTTGTGGAACACGAGTACAAAAAGGAGGAATCTACATGAGTGAGGAAATCAATAACCGGGAATATCGCCAGAAAATTCTGAAGGAATTAATCACACAACTTCATAACGGCAAAAGTGTTGAAGAGGTCAAGGGACGATTTGCTGCCGTGTTCGGAGGAGTGTCTGCAGAGGAAATTGCGCAGGCCGAACAGGCTCTTATCAAGAACGGTTTGCCAGTATCCGAAATTCAGCGCCTTTGTGATGTGCACGCAGCCGTGTTTAAAGGTTCCATTGAAGAAATTCATCAGCCGTCAGACCCGTCTGAGATTGCCGGGCATCCAGCTAATACCATGAAGCGTGAAAATAGAGCTATTGAAAAATTGATTGCAGAAATCCGAAAAGTAATAGATCAATCATCCGGAAAAAAAGATGTGGAAACCGCTCTCAATCGACTCGCCGAGATCGACCGCCATTATCTTAAAAAAGAGAACCTGCTATTTCCTTACATGGAACAGTATGGTATTACGGTTCCCCCAAAGGTAATGTGGGGTGTGGACGACGAAATTCGCGCACAGCTCAAAGAAATCAATATGCAGCTTAAAACAACAGATCTATTCCATTTGAAGGGACAAATTGAAGAACTCCTTGCGAAAATCAGTGAGATGATTTTTAAAGAAGAAAGCATTATGCTTCCGATGCTGCTTGAAAACCTGACACAGGATGAATGGAAGCGTATTGCCGAAGAAAGCGGCGAACTTGGCTATTGTTTCATTGATCACGTACCGGAGTGGTCGCCGATCGTCCGAAAAGAAAAGGAAATCGTACGGCAGGAAGAGGCCGCTCCAGGTGTCGTTACTCTGCCGACCGGGGTACTGAAAACCGAAGAGCTTGTGAGGATGCTCGATACTCTTCCCATTGACATTACCTTTGTGGACAAGGACGACACAGTAAAGTATTTTTCGCAGGGTGCAGAGCGCGTCTTTCCCCGTACAAAGGCCATTATAGGTCGGAAGGTTTCCAATTGTCATCCACCGGCAAGCGTGCATATCGTGGAAAAACTTGTAGAGGATTTCAAAGCCGGACACAAAGAGAGTGAAGATTTTTGGATTGATATGGGTGAAAGATACATTCTTATTCGGTATTTTGCTGTACACAGTGAAAAAGGTGAGTATCTCGGCGTACTGGAAGTGACCCAAAATATTAAACCTATTCAGAAAATCAAAGGTGAAAAGCGTCTGGTTTCAGAATAATATTGAGATAATTAAAGAAAGGTGATTTAAAGTATGGAAACGCATTATTTAAAGAACATTGAATTCAAAACTGCATTGGAGTTGCCCTCACTGGTCGAATACCAGCAGGGACAGGTTGTGAGCCGGACGCTTGCGCAGAACAAGGCAGTGAGTATCACCCTGTTTGCATTTGATGAAAACGAAGAAATTAGCTCGCACTCATCAGATGGTGACGCAATGTTAACTATTCTTGAAGGAACGGCGCATATTACCGTTGGGGATCAGGAATTTTCACTGGCAGAAGGGAAAACCATTGTGATGCCAGCGGGGATTCCTCATGCTGTGGCGGCAGACGGAAAATTCAAGATGCTCCTTACGGTTGTATTCCCACAGTAACAAGCATGTTCTTATATCAATTATTTGTTATAGTTTGAAAGGATGAGAACTTTATGAAAGCAAAACTTGACAGAAGCGGATGCATCTCCTGCGGACTCTGCGCGGAAACCTGCCCAGATGTTTTCCGGATAGCTGACGATGGAGTGGCTGAAGTTCATCAGGAAAACGTTCCTACAGAAGCCGAAGACAAAGCCGTGGAAGCACGGGATGGATGCCCCGTTTCTGTAATTACGGTTGAATAACCTTTCTTTGCTGAATGAAAAAATGAGCGATAGCCTTCATGTAAAGGAGCGTCGCTCATCTCTTCTGTATCGGCTAATATTGGCCATACCAAAGTAAAAATATGCTTTTCGTTGCATATGCAACATAGTTTTCATGAACGACACAGTATACTGTTAATATCACCACAAGTAAAAAGGAGAACAAAATCATGAACAA
>DHOF01000032.1:579-4440 GCA_002411615.1 Ruminococcaceae bacterium UBA5397 | reverse complement strand
GCGCAAAGCTCCAGGCTCTCTTCCAGAGAGGGCGGGCAATAAGAGCCCTCCCGATACCATTTTTCCATCTCGGTTCCCTCTAATGTCAGAGCCGGATAGATGCGTACTTCCGAGGGAGAAAGCTCCGAAAAAGCTCTCGCTGTTTTTCTTGCTCCCTCGATTGTATCCCCCGGAAGCCCCGTCATCATCTGCAGTCCCAGTGAAATATTGGCCTCATGGATCATCTTTGAAGCTTTTTTAACCTGTTCTGCTGTGTGCCCCCGGCCATTTTGAAGAAGAACATGATCATCCATACTCTGTGCGCCCAACTCGATCGTGGTAACGCCATATGTCAAAAGGGTGTTCAAAATCTCCGGGGAAATACAATCCGGTCTTGTAGAACAGCGGATTCCGCGAAACTGACCGTTTTTTACAAAAGGCCACGCTGCTTTCAAAAGAGAAAGCATTTGTTTCTCGGGCAAAGCCGTAAAGCTGCCCCCAAAGAAAGCAATTTCCGTTTTCGCTGCACGGTCTTTAAGACTTTCTAATGCAATATTTGCCGCACTTTTCACTTCTTCCGGAGTCAGCATTTTCTGCTGTCCGGTAATCACACGCTGATCGCAAAAACTGCATCGATGCGGACAGCCGAAATTTGGGACAAACAGTCCGACCGTCGCACTCAATATCCCATCAGCTCCAGCGCTTCCCGCGCCGCCTGCTGCTCCGCTTCTTTTTTGCTGCGTCCGCCGCCTTTTCCAATCACATTGGAGTTTAGGTGGACTTCCACCATAAAATGTTTGTCGTGATCAGGGCCGGATTCGCCGGTGAGAAGATAGGAAAGCGTCTCTCCGGGATTTTTCTGGATGATCTCCTGCAATTTTGTCTTATAGTCTTTAAATGGTGCCTTCTGATGCAAAGTTTTTAAAGCCGGAAGCACAAACCGAAGAATAAATTCGCTTGCGGATGCCAAGCCGCCATCTAAATAAATTGCAGCTGTAATCGACTCAAACGCATCCGCTAAGATAGAAGAACGAGTACGCCCGCCGCTATTTTGTTCTCCGTGGCTCAAATAAAGATATTTTCCAACTTCCATCTCCTGAGAAAATCCGCAGCAAGCTTTTTCACAAACTAAAGTCGCTCTGGTTTTTGTCAAATGTCCTTCAGGCCAATCCGGAAAATGCTTATAAAGATAATCTGCCACTACAAAGCCCAGTACGCTGTCCCCCAAAAATTCAAGACGTTCGTTGCTCCCTAATGGCGCCTTTGTCTCATTTGCAAAAGAGGAATGAATCAATGCGTTTTTGAGTAATGCCGGATTATGAAAGGAATACCCGATCGCTTTCTCTAATTCTTCCAGTTCTTTCATACTGTTTCATGCTTCCCTTCCTTTACATCCGAGTTTTCTTTTTTCATAGAAGTAATACTTTTTGTAATCCCAGAAACAATGTTTCCTTCTACATACGCTTTTGTAAGACGAAGTCGCTTTATAAAAAGTCTTTGCCTTAGAGCTTCCGTGTGCTTTAAATACCGGCTTTGCACATCCCATTAAAGGAGCTCCTCCGTATTCATTATAATCCATTGTTTTCTTGAGTCCCTTTAAATCGCTGAGTATTAGTCCTGCCGCCAATTTTGTCTTTGGATTTTTTTGGAGTACTTCTTTGAGCTTTCCCATTACCATCATAGCAGTACCCTCATAAGTTTTTAAAAATACATTGCCTGAAAAACCATCGGCTACCAGCACATCGCACGCATGACCGTTAACGCTGCGGGCTTCCACATTGCCCACAAAATTAAGGCTTGAATTTTTGAGAAGGACATAGGCCTCCTGCTGCAGAGAAGAACCTTTATGCTCCTCTGTGCCTACGTTTAAAAGTCCGACTGTTGGGTTTTCAATCTGCATGACTTTCTTCATATAGAGTGCACCCATCAGGCCGAACTGATACAGCATTTCCGGTTTGCAGTCTGCATTTGCCCCGCCGTCCATCAACATAAAGCAGCCTTTGCCGTCCGGAATAACCGGTGCAAATCCAATTCGCTTAATTCCGTGAATTCGTTTGACAAGAAAAGTGGCTCCAACTGTAAGTGCTCCACTGTTGCCGGCAGAAACAAAGGCGTCCCCTTTGCCTTCTGCCAAAGCACACAGCCCAACTGCCATAGAAGAATTCTTCCACTTTTTCAGAATTTCAGTCCCCGGATCCTCCATCGGCATGACATCCGGGCAATCCAGAATTTCCATATGGGATAGGTCAATGTCATTTTCTTTTGCTGTTTTTCTGATAATATCCGCTTTCCCCGTTAAAAGGATCTCCAGATTCAGCTCTTCTACAGCCTTTGCAGCACCCTTTAAAATTTCAAGCGGTGCATAATCTCCGCCGAAAGCATCTACGATAATCTTCATAACTTCCCTCTTTCCCATTTTCGTCAAGCTGATTCGATCTGCTCTTTCAGTGCTTTTAATGCGCGTTGGGAAAAAGCACTGTATCGTTCTTTTTTGTCCCGTATAACTTCACCAAGCTGCGGAAGAATTCCAAAGTTTGCGCCCATTGGCTGAAAATCAGCATTGCCGCCTTCCTCCACATAATGAGCAAGTGCGCCTGACATTGTAATTTTCGGCAAGATAAAAAGTGATTTTTTCCGCTGATACCGCAGCGCATTTTTTCCTGCCAGAAGACCGCTCATCGCGGATTCCATATAGCCTTCCACGCCGGTCATCTGTCCGGCAAAAAAGAGTCTTGGCTCCGATTTCATTTGAAAAGCGGCGTTTAAAATTTTAGGGGAGTTTAAAAAAGTGTTTCGGTGCATGACTCCATAGCGCACAAATTCTGCTTGCTCTAAACCCGGTATCATTCCGAAAACACGTTTTTGCTCTCCAAACTTTAAGTTTGTCTGAAAGCCGACCAAATTATAAAGCGTTCCGGCAGCATCTTCCCGGCGCAGCTGCACATTTGCCCACGGACGATGTCCGGTATGGGGATCACGCAAGCCAACCGGCTTTAACGGTCCAAACCGAATAGTATCCGGTCCGCGCTGTGCCATGACTTCCACCGGCATACAACCCTCATAAACCTTTGGATCGCGTGCATCAAATCCATGAACCGGTGCCCGCTCTGCATTTACCAACGCATTATAAAAAGCTTCATATTCCGCTTGATTCATCGGGCAGTTGAGATAATCCCCCTCTGTATCCTGATCATACCTGGAAGCTGAAAAAATCTTTGAAAAATCGAGACTTTCCGCAGTTACGATCGGGGCAGCCGCATCAAAAAAGCGAAGAGTCCCACCGCAGAGCAAGTCGATCTGTCCCGCAAGCGGTCCTGCTGTAAGAGGACCTGTTGCGATCACTGTAATTCCATCCTCAGGGATTTTTTCGACTTCTTGTTCTTCTACCCCAATGTTCGGATGGTTCCGGATCGCATTTGTCACGGCAGCGGAAAATTTCTGGCGGTCTACTGCTAACGCGCCGCCCGCCGGGACCCTACAGTCAAATGCAATGGGCACCAAGAGGCTCCCCATCTGCCGCATCTCTTCCTTTAAAAGGCCGGCAGAACTATTTAGCCGTGCAGCTTTTAAAGAATTGGAGCAGACAAGCTCTGCAAAATCAGGATTTTGATGTGCCGGCGTATAATGCGCTGGTTTCATTTCCACAAGATGAACTTTTTCCCCGCCCTGAGCGATCTGCCATGCTGCCTCACAGCCGGCAAGCCCCGCTCCAATCACGGTAATCATTCTTCATTCTCCTCAATGCGTTCATATCCGCAGTCCGGTGTAATGCAGTAATATTTGGGGTGTTTTCCTTTCTTTTTCAGAAGCGTTTTTCCGCAGCGTGGGCACTTCTCTTTGATAGGCTCGTCCCATGAAACAAAATCACATTTCGGATAATTG
>DHOF01000032.1:0-369 GCA_002411615.1 Ruminococcaceae bacterium UBA5397 | reverse complement strand
CCATCACACTTCGGGCAATCCGCACCGTTTTCCTGCACCAATTTTTTCACATTTTTGCACTCCGGATAGCCGGAACAAGCGATAAAGCGCCCGTAACGCCCGGTTTTTATGACCATCGGGCGGCCGCATTTTTCGCAAATAAGGTCAGTCTCGTCTTCTTTTAAATGAATCTTAACGCCCTGCATCTCGTCTTTTGCCTTTTTTAGGGTCTGTTCAAAGTCCCCGTAAAACTGATGCAGTGTTTCCACCCAATCATTCTTTCCGGCCTGAACCCCATCCAATTCGCTCTCGACCTGCGCCGTAAACTTCACATTCACGATTTTAGGGAAGCGCTCACACATCAGCTTTGTAATGACTTCTCCCAATTCG
>DHOF01000113.1:7390-7665 GCA_002411615.1 Ruminococcaceae bacterium UBA5397 | reverse complement strand
ATTATTCGGCCAAGCGGAGAGCATCGAATTTCAAATTTTCTGCTGTGGCAGTCGGCTTATACCGAGTATGTCACGATGGATATTCTCTGGCCGGATTTTTTACCGGAGAATTTAAACTGGGCTCTACAGGAGTATGCACACCGCAATCGGCGGTTTGGAGGAGTGTAAACAATGTTTTCTTCTTTAAAAGACCGTTCATTTTCGGCGGGGATCATTATCCTCTTTTTGGGTGCTGTTGTCGTTTTTAATTCTATTTTTCCGCTGGCACTCAATAT
>DHOF01000113.1:542-7109 GCA_002411615.1 Ruminococcaceae bacterium UBA5397 | reverse complement strand
CGCTTATTTTCTCTACACGGTTGTCGTATTCAGCACGATGATCTTTTATCATGATTTGATTTCATTTCGAGAAGTTGGTGTCCTTTATAGTGTAGCGCTTTTGATTCCGACTTCTTTGGAAACGCTGATTCAACTGCGGCATATTGGCGGAAGACATGGAATGTTTTATGTGATTGTTGCAATTTTTGCTGCATGGCTCGCCGATGTGGGAGCTTATTTTGCAGGAAATTGGTTTGGAAAGCATAAGCTTTGCCCGAACATCAGCCCGAAAAAGACCGTGGAGGGTGTGATTGGCGGATTTATTTTTGAAATTGGAATGCTGCTTTTGGCAGGCTGGTTTTTCCAGGACATTTTCTGGGCCGGTCAGGCAAAAGTTTCTTATTTCACACTTTTTGTGATTGGAGTCGGCGGTTCGGCCCTTTCTGTGATTGGCGATTTGAGCTTCTCCCTCATTAAAAGAAGCTGTCATATTAAAGATTTCAGTGAGATTCTTCCCGGACACGGCGGAATTCTCGATCGCTTTGACAGTGTGATCTTTGTTGCACCGTTTGTTTCCATCCTGCTCAGATTTATGCCGCTTGTCTATGCTTAAAATTAGAAAGAATAACTTGGTGAATAGAATGAAAAAAATTGCTGTTTTGGGTTCTACAGGATCGATTGGAACCCAGACTTTGGAGGTTGTCCGCAGTCTGGGAATGTCGGTCTGCGCCCTTGCTGCACATTCGAATATTGATCTGCTCGAAAAGCAGGCAAGAGAGTTTAAACCGCAACTTGTTGCGGCTTTTGATTTACATGCCGCAAAAGACCTTCGGGTTCGGCTGAAAGATACCGGAATTAAAGTGGTTCAGGGAATGGAAGGCTTGTGTGAAGCGGCAACGATTCCGCAGGCGGATCTGATTCTCAATGCAGTTGTCGGGATGGTCGGGTTGAAGCCGACGCTGCAGGCGATTGCCGCCAATAAAGATGTGGCGCTTGCCAATAAAGAAACTCTGGTAGCCGGCGGTCAGCTCGTGATGGATTCAGCACGTCAGCGCCGGATTCAGCTGATTCCGGTCGACAGCGAACACAGCGCGATTTTTCAGTGCCTTCAGGCGTCCGATCCTAAAGAACTCAAAAAGATTCTTTTAACCGCTTCCGGCGGCCCGTTCTTTGGGAAGAAAGTGGAAGAGCTAAAAAATGTGACGCCGCAGATGGCTTTAAAACATCCAAATTGGAAAATGGGTGCAAAAGTGACAATCGATTCTGCTACGATGATGAATAAGGGCTTAGAGATGATGGAGGCCGGCTGGCTTTTTCATGTGCCGGCGTCTATGATTGAAGTCGTGATTCACCGGGAGAGCATTGTGCATTCTATGGTTGAATTTCAGGACCATGCGATTTTAGCGCAGCTGGGTGTTACTGATATGCGGCTGCCAATTCAATATGCGCTTACATATCCCAAGCGAGTGGAAGGTCCTGTAGAGGAGCTTTCTCTTACAGACGTGGGAAAACTGACTTTCTATCCGCCGGACGAGAAAACTTTTACCTGTCTGCATGCCTGCAAAGTTGCTATGGAGCGCGGCGGGTTGGCTCCGGCTGCGGCAAACGGTGCCAATGAGGCGGCGGTATCTCTTTTCCTGCAGGGGAAGATCGGATTTTTGCAGATTGGAGAACTGGTGACTGCTGCTTTGGAAGAGCAGAAAGATGTACCGTCCTCTACGCTGGACGAAATTCTTGCAGCAGATCAGGCTGCAAGACAGTTTGTGCTTCAGAAAGCCGGACAACATTTTTAATTTTACAAGGGGGACATTCAATGACCGTACTCGTCATTATCATCGCAGTACTGCTGTTTGGATTGGTAATCCTGATTCATGAAGGAGGCCACTTTGTAACGGCAAAGCTTTGCGGAATCCAAGTAAATGAATTTGCAATCGGCATGGGGCCGAAACTTTTTCATTTTACAAAGGGAGAAACAGAGTATTCCCTGCGCCTATTCCCAATCGGGGGATTCTGCGCAATGGAGGGAGAGGACGAGGAAAGCGATAATGAGAATGCTTTTGAAAAAAAGCCGATTTGGAAGCGTGCTCTAGTAATTGCCATGGGCGCAATTATGAACTTGGTTTTGGGATTTGTATTTGTCATGATTTTGCTGATTCCACAGCAGAAATTTATGTCTACGACGATCAGCGTCTTTCAAGATAATTCTGCTACACAGGCGGCAGGACTCCAAATCGGAGATCGAATTACAGGGATCGATGGGTATTGGGTGAATACGGATAAAGATTTGAACTTCACTCTGGCGTTAGCCAATCCCGATGACGTTGATCTGACGGTTCAAAGAGACGGTAAAACGATAGAGTTTTCAGATGTGAAGTTTCATACAATGACGGCGCAGGATGGCTCGCAGATGTTGGCACTGGATTTTTATGTGATGCCGGTGGACAAAAATTTTGGAACCGTTATGACGAAAACATTTGATGATACGGTTTCAACGATCCGAATGGTTTGGGCAAGCCTCGCAGGAATTGCGCAGGGCAGATTTGGCTTAAAAGATATTGCGGGACCGGTTGGAACGTTCAGCATGATCGGAAAAGTGGCAAGCCAAAGCGTACAGAACGGTGGGTTTCAGCTTGCAATGGAAAATATGCTCTATCTGATTATGGTAATTACAGTCAACCTCGCTGTTGTGAATTTGCTGCCGATTCCGGCTTTGGACGGCGGAAAACTGCTGCTTTTGCTGATTGAAAAGATCCGTAGAAAGCCTTTAAACAGAAAGATAGAAGAACGGATTAATATCGTTGGCTTTTCCCTTTTGATGGCACTTATGTTGCTGGTTACCGTCAATGATGTGGTGAGAATTTTTAATGGAACGGGAATCGGAGGTTAACCTTTTTCTGTTGCAGAATGACTTGGAAGGAAGAATAACAGATGAGGAAAACGCGGAAAGTATTGGTTGGAACGGTGCCAATAGGTGGCGGCGCACCTGTTTCTGTACAGTCTATGCTGAATTGCCCCGCTCATGATGTGGAGGGCTCTGTTCGTCAGGCGAAGGAACTTTCTGATGCGGGGTGTGAAATTATTCGTGCAGCAATTCCGGATGAAGAAGCAGTCCGGCTGATCCCTGCAATTAAAGAAGCAGTTTCGGTTCCGCTGGTTGCGGATATCCATTTTGACTATCGTCTGGCGCTCTTATCGGCAGAAGCCGGAGTGGATGCGATTCGAATTAATCCTGGAAATATCGGCGGAGACGAAAATGTTAAAGCGGTCGCTGACTGCTGCAAAAAGCGGCATATCCCTATTCGGATCGGTGTCAACGGCGGTTCTTTGGAACCACATATTTTAGAAAAATATGGCAAGCCTTCTCCGGAAGCGTTAGTCGAAAGCGCACTTTATCATGCTTCTCTTTTGGAAAAATTTCAGTTTGAGGAGATTGTCCTTTCGATGAAGTCTTCCAATGTAGACACAATGATTAAGGCATATGAACTTTGTGCGCAGAAATGCGATTATCCGCTTCATTTGGGTGTGACGGAAGCCGGCAGTGAGCGCATGGGGATTATTAAATCCGCGATTGGAATTGGTTCGCTCCTGCAGCATGGAATCGGGGATACGATTCGGGTATCGTTAACGGCAGATCCGGTGCGCGAAGTTTATGCGGGAAAAGATATTTTGAAAGCGTTGGGGCTTGGAAAGCCGGGTCCGCGAATTATTTCGTGTCCCACTTGCGGAAGGACACAGATCGACCTGATTGCAATCGAAGAGCAGGTGGAAAAGCGTCTGCAAAACTGTACAAAACCGATTACCGTTGCGGTGATGGGGTGCGTAGTAAATGGACCGGGAGAAGCAAGAGAAGCGGACGTTGGTATCGCCGGCGGAAATGGTGTAGGCCTTTTGTTCCGGCACGGCAAAATTTTGCGCCGTGTGCCGGAAGAGAAGCTGGTCGATGCACTGATGGAGGAAATTGAGGCACTTTAAGAGAAGGATGAGACCGATTTGAATACTTTTCAAGGCTTTTTTGAAAATTATATTGATTGTGAAGATCTTCCCCCTGCACTTTGCAAAGGGGAACTTCTTGGGTTGCAGATTGACACCAAAAACCGGATTATTTCTGCAGAATTGTCGATGAATGAAACGATTTCTCGAGAAGAATTTTATCATGCAGAAAAAAAGATTTCGGCATGCAAAGAACTGAATCTGTCCGGTGCCAGATTGAAGCCGCATTATCAGAATGCGAGCTTTTCGGTGGAGTACTACCCGAATCTTGTGATGGAACTGAAACGTCGGGAAGCGAGCATCAACGGCAGCCTGAGAGATTCGGTACCGACGCTTTCTAACGGCGTTTTGAAAATTGAATTAAAACACGGCGGCGCAAATCTGCTCAAGACCCGTCATGCGGACCACATTCTGAGCGAACTAATCCGCGAGGAATTTCATGAAAATATTCAAGTTGAGTTTTGTGGTACGTTGCATGTCGATGGGGAGAGTGCGGCCTATTTAGAAAAACAAAATAAGGTGCAGGAAACTGCCCACAGAGAAAATCTTGTGCGTCAGGCGGAAGATTATGAAATCTCGATGAATCACCAGGCGGTGGAGTTTTCTACGCAGATTCGAGAGGGCGAAACACTGATGCCAACAATCGTTTTGGAGACTGCCCGGGAATTTTTCGGACGTATGCCAAAAGGAAAGCCGATTCCGATTTCAAAAGTATCGCCGGATATCGGCTCCTGCGTCATTTGGGGGGAAGTATTTTCACTGGAAATACGTACTACCCGTGACAACAGTCGTAAAATTTATTCCATCAATGTAACAGATTATACCGGTTCCATCACCTTGAAAGTGATTGAGGCGGTGCAGAATTGCCGCACCTTGGATACAATCAAAAAGGGCATGACTTTTCTCATTAAAGGCGATGTGGAATACGATAAATATGATCACGAAATTGTAATGCGGCCAAGGGGCCTTGCAGCAGTCAAACAGCTTAAGGTGGAAGATAAAGCACCGGTCAAGCGAGTGGAACTGCATTTACATACTTGTATGTCCAGTATGGATGGCGTTAATTCGGCGGAAGATTTGGTGCGTAGAGCGGCCGAGTGGGGACACCCGGCGATTGCCATTACTGATCACGGCGTTGTGCAGTCGTTCCCGGATGCAATGAATGCCGCCGCCGATATGAAAAAAGCTGGTCACCCCATTAAAGTGATTTATGGGATGGAGGCTTATTTTGTCAACGATCTTGTTCCGGCAGTAACCGGTCACAGCGATCGGCCTCTTTCCGGAGAGTTTATCAGCTTCGATTTGGAAACGACCGGACTTTCCGCAAATGAAGAGCGGATCACTGAAATTGGCGCTGTTCGAGTGAAAAACGGAGAGGTTCTCGAAAACTTTGATACCTTTGTTGACCCGGAGCGTCCGATTCCGGCAAAGATTACGGAACTTACCGGGATTACAGACGAGATGGTAAAAGGAGCGCCGAAAGAGGCAGAAGCTCTGAAGATGTTTTATGAGTTTTGCGGGACAGATGCAGTGCTTGTTGCGCATAATGCAGATTTTGATACCTCTTTTCTGCGAAAAGCAGCGGCACGCAGTAAAATGACCTTTGACTATCCTTATATTGATACGGTTCCGATGTGCCGCAGTCTTTTAAAGGACATTAAAAATGTAAAGTTGGATACGGTTGCAAAATATTTGAAACTAGATCCGTTTAATCATCATCGTGCCTGCGATGATGCGGCTGTGCTTGGAGAAATTCTGATTCGCCTTTTCCGGAGACTGAAAGAAGATACTAAGTGCAGGACAGTAGATGAGATCAATATGGCTTTAGCCGGCGGCGATCCCAAAAGAATTCCTTCCTATCATCAGATTATCTTGGTCAAAAATCATGTTGGACTTAAAAATCTTTACAAATTGGTCTCTATGGGACATTTGCAGTATTTTTACCGCAACCCGAGAGTCCCTAAAAGTGAACTGATGAAGCATCGGGAAGGACTTTTGATCGGCAGCGCCTGTGAAGCAGGAGAGCTTTACCGTGCCATCGAAAACGGCCAGCCGTGGAGTAAACTTTTGGAGATTGCTTCTTTTTATGATTATCTGGAAGTCCAGCCATTGGGCAATAATGCTTTTTTGGTGCGGGAGGGCAGTGTTCCAAATATCGAAACCCTGCAGGATTACAACAAAACGATTATAAAGCTTGGGAAAAAGCTTCATAAACCAGTTGTCGCCACCTGTGATGTTCACTTTATGGACCCGAAAGACGGTGCTTATCGAAAGATTTTAATGGCTGCAAAGGGCTTTGATGATACAGATAATCAGGCGCCGCTTTATTACCGTACCACGGCAGAAATGCTCAAAGAATTCGAGTATCTTGGAAAAGAGACGGCCTACGAGATCGTCGTGACGAATCCCAATAAAATTGCGGATTTGTGCGAACCAATCCGTGCAATTCCAGATGGCATTTTTCCTCCTTTCATTGATGGTGCGGAGGAACAGCTGAACTCCATTTGCTGGAAGCGCGCAAAACAAGTTTATGGCGACCCACTGCCGGAGATCGTTCGGGCAAGACTTGATCGGGAACTTGGTTCCATTAATAAACAT
>DHOF01000113.1:0-463 GCA_002411615.1 Ruminococcaceae bacterium UBA5397 | reverse complement strand
TTTTCCTCCTTTCATTGATGGTGCTGAAGAGCAGCTGAACTCGATCTGCTGGAAGCGCGCAAAACAGGTTTATGGAGACCCGCTGCCGGAGATCGTTCGTGCAAGACTGGATCGGGAGCTTGGCTCCATTAATAAACATGGATTTTCGGTGCTGTATATGACTGCTCAGAAATTGGTTGCTGACAGCGAAGCCCATGGTTATTTGGTCGGCTCCCGTGGAAGTGTCGGCTCCTCCTTTGTTGCGAGTATGTCCGGTATTTCCGAAGTCAACCCATTGGCGCCGCACTATATCTGTCCTGCCTGCAAATACAGTAAGTTTATTACAGACGGCAGTGTTATTTCCGGCTTTGATCTTCCGCCGATGGATTGCCCTGTCTGCGGAACGCCGTTAAATCGCGATGGGCATACGATTCCTTTTGAGACGTTTCTGGGATTTGACGGCGATAAGACCCCTGATATTGAC
>DHOF01000037.1:11730-12611 GCA_002411615.1 Ruminococcaceae bacterium UBA5397 | reverse complement strand
CTTCTGGTTGATTGTGATGCAGGGCTGGGATGCCTTGATTTGCTTCTCAATATTGCACAGGACCAGGTCTTTGATCTTTCCGATGTGGTTTCCGGTACTGCTACACCTGCACAGGCAATCTATCCCAGCTCTTATCAGGATGGCCTTTATTTGATGCCGGCTCCGTTTCGGGAAGAAGACTTAGTCAGTCCCCAGATTATGCGGGAGCTGATTGGTGCAATCGCATGTTATTTTGATCATGTGCTGATTGATTGCCCTGCAGGGATCGGGGCAGGTTTTCGCAGCGCCGTTTCGGCGGCAAACAGAGCCTTAGTAGTCAGTACACCGGATAAAGTTTGCACATTGGCTTCTTTTAAAACTCGTGAGCAGCTTTTGGAAGCTGGCATAACCGAACAACGGCTTGTAATCAACCGATTTTCGTCCTCTTTTTTTCGAAAATCGGGATTTTTTACCGATGTAGATGATATGATTGACCAGACTGGAATCCAGCTGATTGCAGTTGTTCCAGAGGATGAGGAGCTTCGTGCAGCAGCGGTGCGGAGATTGCCTCCGCAGAAATGTCCCGCAGCGTTGGCTTTTGCTCGACTTGCCATGCGGCTAGAGGGACATGAGGTTCCACTGCCGCCCCTGCAAAAGTTTTAAAAATATCGAAAAAATAATAATGATATAGGAGAGTGTTTAAAAATGAATATTGCATTGATCGCACACGATGCAAAAAAAGAATTGATGGTCCAATTTTGTATTGCATACTGCGGGATTTTAAGCCGTCACGATTTATGTGCCACTGGTACAACCGGAAAACTGGTCAGTGACGCGACCGGCCTGAAAATACAGCGCTTTTTAAGCGGAAGTCAGGGTGGAGATCAGCAGATTTCTGCTCG
>DHOF01000037.1:5221-11408 GCA_002411615.1 Ruminococcaceae bacterium UBA5397 | reverse complement strand
ATTCATGGTTTGGAGCGCGGCGATTTGGATTGGCGCAATATTGTAAATCCTTCCCACTGATTTTATCAGTGGATTTCTTTGTGCGAATCATTAAATCCCGTCTTTGCCGTATCTCTCCGGCAGGGCGGGATTTCTGCTTTTCTTTTAGAGAAAAGCTATTTTCGGAGCGGTCAATTTATGGTATAATAAAAAATAACATTTGTATTTGATAGGAAGACCAAAGGGCTTTTATAGCTTTTGATGGCTTTTGAAATGATTCAGGAGGAAAATTCTTATGGAACTGATTACACAGGCGCCCCGCGGAACGGAAGATATTTTGCCGGGGCAGAGTGAAAAATGGCAGATAGTAGAATCGGTTGCACGAAACGAAGCCGAAAAGAACGGTTTTTCGGAAATTCGCACACCGGTTTTTGAACATACAGAACTTTTTTTGCGCAGTGTTGGGGAAACGACCGATGTGGTGCAAAAAGAGATGTATACATTTAAAGATAAAGGTAACCGCAGTATTACACTTCGCCCGGAGGGAACAGCCGGTGCGGTGCGCGCTTTTTTGGAGCATGGGCTGCTTTCTGCCGGAATGCCGCAAAAGCTTTATTATCTGACCAGTTGCTACCGCTATGAAAAAGCTCAGAAAGGCAGACTGCGGGAATTTCATCAGTTTGGAATCGAAATGTTTGGCTCCAATTCCCCACTTTCGGACGCCGAAGTAATTGGTGTGGGATATTCTGTTTTGCAGAGGCTGGGGATTTCCGGCATTTCGCTTGCGATTAATTCCATTGGATGCCCTACTTGCCGTGCAGCTTATACAAAGGCGCTGAAAGAATATTTTTCTGCTCGCAAAGAAGAACTTTGCGAAACCTGCTTGTCTCGTCTTGAACGAAATCCTATGCGGATTTTGGACTGCAAAGAGAAAAAATGTCAGGAAATCGCAGAAAATGCACCAAAGATTTTAGATTTCCTTTGTGAGGATTGTCAGAAACATTTTGACGGCGTAAAGCATGCACTGGAAGCCATGGGAATTTCGTATACCATTGACCCGTCGATTGTGCGCGGATTAGATTACTATACCAATACCGTTTTTGAATTTCTCTATAAGGGAATGGCAATTTGTGCCGGCGGCCGTTATAACGGACTTGTAGAAGAAATGGGAGGCACTCCAACCCCCGCATTGGGATTTGGAATGGGACTTGAACGTGTAATTCTTGCGATGGAAGAGCAAAAAGTTGAATTTCCGCCGAAAAAACGCTGTGATCTTTTCTTAGCGTCTCTTGGGGATGCGGCGCGGGAGAAATCATTCCTTTTGGCGCAGAAGTGCAAAGAATCCGGCCTTTATGCAGAATTTGATGAGATTGGGCGCGGACTCAAGGCACAGATGAAGTATGCCGATAAGATTGGGGCACGGTTCAGTCTTGTCCTAGGAGACAATGAAATTGAGAGCGGCCGGGTCATGGTTAAGAATATGGCAAACGGAGAAAAAACGGAAGTTCCTTTGGGGGATCAGTTCTTAACGGAATTCTGCGTTTTAGAAAACAGCTGATGAGATCGACGTGATGTTTTTAAGGTTTGTTCTGCTTTTATCGGTTTATAATTAAAAAATAAGAAAGCCCACGCGAATTTCGCGTGGGCTTTCTTTCATTTTAAAATACTTTAAAGCAGTTCTCCATATTTTTTAATATATATTTTTTTGACAATGGTCGCGAGTATCATATAACCGAGGACAATCACGGAAAGCCACGCAAAATAGATCGGAGGAAGGGGTGAAAATCCTAAAAATGTTCCAACAGGAGTACATGCGATCAATGTTGCCGTTAAAATGGCAAATGCCGTTAGAGACAACACAGGCGCAGAAGCACGACTTTGTAAAAATGGAATCTTTGGGGTGCGGATCATATGAACGACTAAAGATTGGCTCCACATGGACTCCACAAACCATCCAGACTGAAAAGTCGAGATGTAAAGTAACTTTAAAGAAGGGTCCGTGATCTGCTGGAAAAGCTGTCCGCCGCAGACCATCGGGCAAATGACAAAATACATGAGCAGATAGGTAACAATATCAAATACCGAGCTGGTAGGACCAATCCATAGCATGAATTTGCTGATGGAAGAAGCATCCCATTTTCGCGGCTTTTTGAGATATTCCTGATCTACATTATCCCAAGGAATGGCGGTGCAGGAGATATCATAAATCAGATTCAGCAATAGAAGCTGAATCGAAGCCATTGGAAGAAAAGGAAGAAACGCACTGGCTGCCAAAACGGAAAACATGTTTCCAAAATTCGAAGAAGCAGTCATTTTGATATATTTTATCATGTTTGCGTATGTTTTTCTTCCCTCAATGATTCCGTCTTCCAAAACCATCAGGTCTTTTTCCAGCATAATTACATTCGCGGATTCTTTTGCAATATCTACAGCAGTATCAACAGAAATGCCTACGTCAGCGACTTTCATAGCAGCAGCGTCGTTGATGCCATCGCCCATATATCCGGTGACATGGCCATTTTGCCGAAAAATTTCAATTACGCGCGCTTTCTGAGTGGGAGACAGCTTTGCAAAGACCATCGTTTTTTCTGCTTTTTGCGAAAGCTCATCGTCCGTCATGTTTTCGAGGTCTTCTCCTAAAAGCATGCGGTTATCCGGAATCCCTACCTGACGGCAGATGCTGCAGGTGACTTTTTCATTGTCTCCAGTCAAGATTTTGACGGCAACCCCATGTTCATTAAGGGCGCGAATTGCTTTGGCTGTCGTTTCTTTCGGAGGATCCAAAAAGGCCAGAAAGCCAATCAAGACCATGTTGTCTTCGTCTGCTACTGAAAATTCACCGACGGGGGCAGGATTCGTTTTGTGTGCAACCGCAATGACACGCATGCCGGAAGCGTTTAGTTCATCAGATTTGGAAATGACAAATGAGCGGACTTCTTTTGTCAGCGGCTCCACTGTTCCGTTGAGTTCGGCATAGGAACAGCATTTGAGCATTTCTTCAACGGCACCCTTTGTAATCATTTGCGTTTTGCCGCTTTTATCCGAGACCACAACGCTCATTCTACGGCGATTAAAGTCAAATGGAATTTCATCCACTTTTTGATAGTCTTTTTGAATGGGGACAGGCTCTAATTCATTCTGCTTGGAGATAATTGCAAGATCAATTAGATTTTTAAGCCCTGTTTGAAAATAGCTGTTTAAAAAGGCATGGCGAAGTACTCTGGGATCTTCGTTGCCTTCAATATCCAGATGAGACTCTAAAATCACGCGGTCCTGCGTGAGAGTTCCGGTTTTATCGGTGCAGAGCAAATCGATAGAACCTAAATTCTGAATAGAATTCAGACTTTTGATGATTACCTTTTTTTTGCTCATTGCAACAGCGCCTTTTGCAAGGCAGGTAGTCACAATCATAGGCAGCATTTCCGGCGTAAGACCTACAGCAACGGAAATTGCGAATAAAAATGCTTTAAGCCAGTCGCCTTTTGTAAATCCATTAATAAAAAGGACAATCGGTACCATCACCAGCATAAACCGAAGAAGGACCCACGAAACAGAATTGACCCCTTTTTCAAAACTGGTTTTTGGCGGCTTATCTGTCAGGCTTTTTGCGATGTGCCCGAGCATGGTATCGTTTCCGGTAGCGACCACAACCGCTTTGGAACTCCCGCTGATCACGGTGCTTCCCATAAAAGCAAGGTTCGAAATTTCTGTCAAGGAGTTCTGCCCGCTTACAGGAGCGCCGTATTTTTCAACCGGCTGACTTTCCCCGGTTAGGGCGGATTGGCTGATAAAAAGGTCTTTTGCGGACAGAATCCGCAGATCGGCTGGAATCATATCACCGGCGGAAAGATAAACAAAGTCGCCGACGACTACATCTTCGAGGGGGATTTCCTGTTTACCGGATTCCTGCCGCTCGACGCAAGTTGTTGTATGAATCATTTTGGAAAGGCTTGCAGCCGCATTTCCGCTTTTGGTTTCTTGAATAAAGCGTAGGACTCCGGAAATCATTACCATCGTCACGATAATAATGACGGTTGTATAATTTCGTTGACTGGGTTCTGTAAAAAGGATATCCGTAAACACTGAGATAATGGCAAGTGCAAACAGAATTGCTGTAAAAGGATTGATAAAAGCGCTGCAGATCCTTTTAAAAAGAGATTGCTTTTTTTTATGCATGACGATGTTGCTGCCAAAAGATTTTCTTGCGGCTTCAACCTCTTCTTCATTTAATCCAGCAGCCCCGGTACCAAGCGTTTGCAGGACTTCTGCTTTATCGTGAGTCGAAGCAAATAAAAGACGATTTTTAACTTCTGCACTACACGAATCTGCCATAGAAAATTTTTTTTTGGTTAAAACTGTTTTTACATTTTTTTTCATCGCTCGTACCTCCATTTCTTTAGATTGACATGTGCTAAAAGGAGGAAGTATGGCACTTTTTATAGGACGGAGGATCAGATACAGAGAAGAATGAAATCATGGTTTAGATTTGATTCTTTTATTATTTCCATTTCCAATGCAGGCCATCCGTCGGGGACTGTGCCGTTGCTACTCCCAGAGTCCATTCTTCTCACCTCCGTTTAAATCAAAAATTATTTCGATTTTAAAGATGTCAAAAGATGCTAAAAAATAAAAAGCTCCCATATATTCGGTCAAGAACATATGGGAGTGTAAAAAAGCACTTCTGACTTCTTCGTTTGAGCTTTAGTTTTGCAGGGCAGTGAAACTGTATTATGCTACACCTTAGGTTCGATATAGCCTGCTCCAACCTTCTCCATGGTGTCTCCACCACTCTGCGGCAACAATCCATATCCCTGCAAAACCTCACCTACCGAATCTTACTTATTATAAGTATATTCAAATGTGATGTCAATGGTTTTTGACATTTTTTTAAACATTAGAAGAATTTTGTGTTTTTCTGTCCAAAAAGATCTCCTGCAAAAAGTGGTAGTTGCCGATCGCAAGAGCTTTTAAAATGATCTGAGGGGAAACTAATCACAATATACAAATGTTTGCACTGTTTATTAGGCAATTATTTTTTATAAACGAAAAGTGAAATGTTTTTAAAAAAATAATCAATAAATATCCTTAGAAGATTACATCAATATTATACGAAAGCCTTGAAAGCAAACTCCATAAAAGCCCTATATTTACTATTTATTATATAAAATATAAACCAAATGGAAACGAATGAACAAGAGATTTCTTGTGGATATTCTGAAAATACTTGTTTTACCTTGTTAAAACGCGATGATATACTTTAGCCAACAAAGCAAGAATCAGGCCGGCCTCCTGCTTCTTTGGGAATAGATTCCATAATGGAGGAAGCAGATAGGTGTGAAAAATTTTGATGATCAAGCAAGTGAATTAATGCAGGGAGGGTATGACTTACATATTCATACATTACCCTCGGTGTTTCCGCGGTCGCTGGATTGCTTTCAGCTGGTGGCAGAAGCCAGCCAAGCGGGAATGAAAGGAGTTGTTTTAAAGAGTCACTATGAATCAACGGTCGCCCGTGCCATTTTGATTAATCAGTATGCACATGCCAAAGCAAAGGCATATGGTGCCGTTGCGTTAAACTGGCCCGTAGGGGGACTAAATGTTTATGCAGTGGAAAATGCGCTCAGATTTGGAGCGAAGATTATCTGGATGCCAACACGGGATGCAAAGAATAGCTTGACTTTTGGAAATATGTCGGGAGATTTTTTTGATCGCCCGGGAATTACGATTCTTGACCAGAAAGGGCATCTTAAAAATTGTGTCTATGAAATTATGGACGTTGTGAAACGGTATGATGCAACGCTGGCAAGTGGGCATCTGAGTCCGGAAGAATCCGTTCTTCTCTGCAAAGAAGGAAGACGCAGAGGGGTTCGTATGGTTTTGACGCATCCGGAGTTTTCCCGTACGATCGTTCCGGCGGAGATTCAGGAGGAACTTGCCAAAGAAGGGGTTTTTATTGAAAAAGTTTGGCTTAATGTCGTTCAGAAATCCGTATCGATCGAGCAAATGGTAAGTACCATTCGCCGAATTGGTTCGGGCAGTGCATTTATTACAACAGATCGTGGACAAAAAGGAAGTCCGCATCCTACGATCGAAATGCATCGGTTTGTTTGTGCGCTGCTGGAACAAGGCTTGAAGGATTCTGAGATCCGGGATTTAATTCATAATGTTCCGGAGGTTATTTTAGGGTTAGAGTAGAAATGGGGGAAAA
>DHOF01000037.1:3039-4995 GCA_002411615.1 Ruminococcaceae bacterium UBA5397 | reverse complement strand
TGGCATCTGCTATGGTGCTTAGTCTGGTCGGATGTGGAGAAACAAGTTCTGCTCCGAAAACAGTGCTCAGCATCGGTTATACCACTGCTTCGAATCCAAATGATCCTTATGCGCTCACTGCGCAGAAGTTTAAAGAAGTCGTGGAAGAAAAAACGCAGGGCCGCATTACCGTCAACGATTATCCGAGCAGTCAGCTTGGTTCGGAACCGGAAATGTGGGAAGGAATGCAGATTGGCACCTGTGATATGGCTGTTATGACAAATGCGTATGTTTCTACCTACGTTTTGGCGAACGGTGCCTTGGATCTTCCATTTATTTTTTCTGATTGCCAACAGGCAAGAAAAATTTTGGACGGCGATTACGGACAGAAACTGGCCAAAAATGTAGAAAGTGCAGGAGTAACAGTCCTGGGATGGTCTGAAGGTGGATTCCGTCAGTTGGCTACGGGCAAAAGAAGCATTAAAGAACCGTCCGATCTTGCGGGAATGAAAATTCGCTGCATGGAGACAAAAACATATCTTGCGGCTTATGCTGCGCTTGGCGTTAACGCGACCCCGATGGCATGGAGCGAGGTTTTGACCGCTTTACAGCAGGGAACCATTGACGGCTGCGATGCACCTTTAAGTGTGCTGTATACAAATGGATTCCCGGATGTCAGCAAATACATTAATAATGTCAATTTGTTTTATTCTCCATTGCCGATCTGTATTTCGAGCAGAGTTTTGGAATCCTTCTCTGAAGAGGATCAGCAGATTATCCGCGAAGCTGCACAAGAAGCCGTTGCCACCGTTCGCAAAAACAATGATGATTCTGCAGAAACGATGGAAAAGGATCTGACCTCCAAAGGAATGACCATAGTTCCCACTAGTGAAGTGGATTCAAAGGCCTTCCAGGAAGTTGCAAAGCCCGTCTATCAAAAAATGGAATCTTATATTGGCGGAACATGGGTTTCGGATCTGGAAAAGGAAGTTGAAAGCAAATGATGATTTCAGAAGGGCTTTTGCAGAATCGCGCAAAAATCAGAAATTTTGATCAGAATGAGAAGGGGTGGAAATGTAAATGAAAGGGTTAAAACGCGTTTCTCATACGATTAATAAAGCGGTCAGCTATACGGGAATCGGAATGTTTGTAGGGCTTGTTTTGGCATGTGTTATGCAGGTGTTCTTCCGCTTTGTGCTGAATAATTCGCTTTCGTGGACAGAAGAATTGGCAAGATATTTATTTGTATGGATGCATCTGATCGGCGCATCTCTTTTGATTGAGGATAACGGACATGCGACTGTGACGGTCATTCTGGACCTTCTTCACGGGAAGGCACGCAAAGTCGTCAATATCCTAATAGAGGCAATCATTTTCATTGATGGCACTTTGATGCTTTACTCCGGAGTGATCGTATCTTATCGCTCCCGCACAAACGTCAGTACGGCCATGTCGATCCCGATGTGGGTAATCAATTTGTCGGTAGCCGTAAGCGGCGCACTTCTGATGTTTCAGGCCATTGTGCAGATTGCGGTCTATCTTTCTGATAAAGCGGAAAAGAAGGAGGGCTCTGCAGAATGACACTCGTATTTATTATATTGTTTGGTTTGATGCTGGTCGGTGTTCCGGTCGCATTCGCAATTATTTCTTCCGGTGTTGCATATCTTGCCACCAATGGAATGAGTATCCTGACTCTTTCTCAGCGCTTGATTTATGGACTGAATTCTTTTACGCTTTTGGCAGTTCCACTGTTCATCTTAGTAGGAAATTTAATGGATTTCGGCGGAATTTCCAGACGTTTGACCGATTGGGCAAAGAGCCTTTTGGGCTGGATGCCGGGCGGACTCGGTATCGTAACAGTTTTTAGCTGCGCAATCTTTGCAGCATTGACCGGATCCGGCCCGGCAACAGTTGCTGCAATCGGCAGTATTATGCTGCCCTCAATGATCAAGTCCGGCTATTCCAAAGAGAGCAGTG
>DHOF01000037.1:337-2854 GCA_002411615.1 Ruminococcaceae bacterium UBA5397 | reverse complement strand
GGCTATTCCAAAGAGAGCAGTGCCGGCTTGGTTGCTGCAGCCGGCGCTTTGGGACCAATTATTCCTCCGAGCATTCCGATGATTATTTACGGCGTTACCATGAGTCTGTCCATTCCAGCCATGTTCGCCGCCGGAATTGTTCCCGGTCTTATGATTGCCGTTGCTTTGTGCTTGGTTAATGTTTACTTTTCCTTAAAAAGCCCTGAAGTGCGTAAACGGGCAGGCGAGGTAAAATTTGATTTTAAATATTCTCTTAAAATGTTCTGGAAAGCTTTGGGCGCTCTCGGACTTCCGGTTCTTATTTTAGGCGGTATTTACGGTGGAATTTTTACGCCGACTGAATCTGCTGCTGTAGGAATCGTTTATGCGCTGGTTCTCGGATTTGCACTTAAGGAACTCAAAATCAAAGACCTGCCAAAAATCCTGATTTCTTCTCTTAAAACTTCTACGATGGTTAACTTTATCATTGCGGCAGCATCTCTGTTCTCTTGGGTGGTTTCCAGATCTCAGGTCGGAAAAGTGATTTCGAAAGGGTTTATCAGCATGGTTGGCGGAAACAAAAATGTTTATCTCATTCTGCTGATCCTGATTTTGCTCGTCGTTGGATGCTTAATGGATAATGTGGCTGCAACATTAATTCTTGCTCCAATTTTAATTCCGATTGGTGTTTCTCTCGGATGCAATCCGCTTCATTTGGGCGTGCTGTTCTGCATTTGCCTTGTGGTCGGTTTTGTAACGCCTCCTTTCGGATACAATCTTTTTACGGCTGTTTCCGTGTCGGGGCTTAAATTCAATCAGGTTGTCAAAGGGGTTATCCCATATATGATAACAGAAGTGGTTTTGCTGGTACCTTTGGCATTTTTCCCTGATATTATTTTATGTTTGCCGCGTGCCATGGGATTTAGTTATTAAGGAATTTTTAAAAGCAATCGACACAAACTACATAAAAGAAATAAAAAAGGCAGTGTCCTGTTTTTACGCAGGCACTGCTTTTTCTGAAGAAATTTGCGGGCAAAAATCGTGACGGTTTCTGATGATTGCAGATTCTCGAAAATGATAGTATGATGAAGTGAATAAGTTTTATTTGCATGAATGAGGAGGACCTAATTCATATGGAAGGGGATTTTCCATGAAAACAGGATATGAAATCTTTTTGATGACGGCAGAGGAGAAAAATATTTCCCGTGCCGCAGAAAGAGCATTTGTTACCCAGCAATGTGTCAGTGACCATATTAAGCGGCTGGAAAAAGAATATGGAGTTCAGCTTTTTGAACGAAAACCAAAATTTAAGCTGACACCAGCAGGGGAAGTGATGCTCCAGAATCTTAGAAATATTCAGATCCTAGAAAAACGAATGAACAGTGATTTAAAGGATATGGCACATGGAGAAGTCGGAAAATTTACGCTTGGAATCAGTACTTCTCGAGCGCCGGTCATTCTTCCGGCGGTTTTGTCACACTATCACGAAGCTTTTCCAAAGGTCAAAATTTCTTTTTGCATCGAGGATACGCAAGTTTTAGAAGAGAGAATGCTGCGTGGGGATATTGATCTTTTTATCGGTGTAAATACAGACCCAAACCCTGGATTTTGTATTCAAACGATCGCTTTAGATGAAATTGTGCTGGTGATTTCTTCTGAACTTCTGCATAGCTATTTTCGTGTGGAAGAAATTAAAATGATGCAAAAAGGGGTGGATATGGAAAAATTCTGTGATGTCCCTTTTACGCTGAGCTTTAAAACAGGAAAGGTAAATCGGGTCATTCAAGAATATCTGAATGACAGAAAGCTTCAGCTAAAGGTCATGTATAATATCAGCGATAGTGAGACGCAAATTCTTCTTTGTGCAGAAGGAATCTGTGCAGCACTCTGCCCAAAAATGCTGCTCACGACCGCCTATCGGCATAACCTTACTTGCAGTGAAAATAAAAAACTTTATATGTTGCCCATTAATCATTTGGACCGAAAACTGCACATCGATCTCGTGACGCACAGCCATATGAGCCAGCCGATGTATATTCGTGTATTTATTGAAACATTGAGAAAAGAAGTTGCGGAAATTTCCAAAAGAAATTTTTTAGATTGAGCAGAATTAGTTGTTTAAAAATATAATACTATTTAAAACAGTCTCAAAACCATTTAGGCTTTGAGACTGTTTTAAATAGTATTTTAAGGATTACAGTACCAAGGAAGGAGCAGCATAGACGCGGGTTTTCAACTCGTTATTGAGCATATAAAGCCCCTTAGGATCATTTCCAAACAAATCGTACTTTTTGATTAAGTCTTCGGAACTTTTTTCTTCTTCTCCCTGCTCTTTCACAAACCAATCGAAAAACTGCATGGCACAAAAATCATGCGCCGCATAACAGGCAGAGTAAAATTCCTGCGTGACTTGAGCATTCAAAACACCCTTTCCATACAATTAAAATAAAAATAATTGTTTTTTCATAACAAATTTTTTGGAATTATAATTACAAAAAAGGAAGACTCCCTAATACCGATTTGGTACGGAAGTCTTCC
>DHOF01000037.1:0-123 GCA_002411615.1 Ruminococcaceae bacterium UBA5397 | reverse complement strand
ACCGATTTGGTACGGAAGTCTTCCCTTTTTCACTTTATAGGGTGAGTTATGCCGCAATTTTTAAAAAATCAGTCAGCGTATTTGTCTTCGTTCCAAGCATACATTTTGCGCAGCTCTTTACCG
>DHOF01000044.1:851-11492 GCA_002411615.1 Ruminococcaceae bacterium UBA5397 | reverse complement strand
ATTCGAAAAATACTTCGCAGATAACTTCGCAGATAAATAAAAGGAGGAATGGAAATGCAGCGATTTGCAAAATGGATTGTGCATCACCGGAGAGCCATTGTAATTCTTGCAGTTTTGCTACTGATTCCGTCAGTAATCGGATACAGCAAGACTTTTGTAAATTATGATATTTTGTCTTATCTTCCAGAGAATCTGGATTCCATGATTGGCCAGAAATATTTGGATAAAGATTTTAATATGGGAAGTTCGGCTATGTTGGTCGTTGACAATATGGAGGATAAAGATGTTGTCAACTTAAAAAATCAAATTAAAGAAGTTCCCGGTGTTCACAAGGTAATCTGGGCAGATGATATTAAGGATACTTCAATCCCAAATGATGTTCTGCCAGATGATTTTAAAAAGATTTTTTATAGCGATACCGGCACCATGATGATCATTTCTTTTGAAGACAGCGCCGCGTCGCCGAGTACTTTTCAGGCGATTGCACAGATTCGCTCGATTTCAAATAAAAATTGTTTCTTAGCTGGTATGACGGCAATCGTTAAGGATACAAAAGATATTGTTGAAACAGAAATGCCAAAATATGTTCTCGTCGCAGTGCTGCTCAGCATGGCAGTCCTTTTTCTCTCCCTGGAGAGCACCGTTGTACCGTTAATTTTTATGCTGGGCATCGTTTTCCCGATTGTTTATAATTTTGGCAGTAATGTTTTCCTCGGTCAGATTTCTTATATTACCCAAGCGTTGGCGGCGGTCCTTCAGTTAGGAGTAACGATGGACTTTTCTATTTTCCTTCTGCATCGCTATAACGAAGAATGTACAAAACAGTCTGATCGAGAGAGTGCGATGGCGACTGCGATTGTTGCAACCTTTAATTCCATTACGGGCAGCAGTCTGACAACGATTGCAGGGTTCCTTGCGCTTTGTACCATGAGCCTTAAATTGGGAGCTGACATCGGCATCGTGATGGCGAAAGGTGTGCTTTTAGGTGTAATTAGTACGCTTACCATTCTGCCGTCGCTTTTGATGACGTTTGATCACGCTATCGGTAAGTATAGGCACCCTGTACTAATTCATGAAACAAAGAAAATTCCGCAGTTTATCGTAGATCATCATAAAGGAATTTTGGTCGTCTTTGTTTTGCTGCTGATTCCGTTCTCAGTGGCACAGGGAAAAGTAAGCCAGTATTATGCGCTGGATCAGACTCTGCCGCAGGATTTAAATTCGATTGTCAGCACCAATAAGCTGAAAAAAGATTTTAAGATGGATACCACTCACTTTGTATTAGTCAGCGATCAGCTGGATGATTATAAAATTAAGAATCTGACCGAAGAACTGCAAAATGTCGATGGTGTTAATGAGGCACTTTCCTATGAAAAATATGTAGGCGGAGGAATTCCAACAGCATTTGAACCGGCCTCTATTCAGGAGACGTTCAATCAGGGCGGCCATAAAATGATTTTGGTCAACAGCCTTTATAAAGCAGGCAGTGATCAATGCAATGCGCAGCTTGATGAGATGAAAAGAATTGTGAAGTCTTATGATGCGGATGCTGTGATCGCGGGCGAAGGCGCTATGACAAAAGACCTGGTTCGAGTTGCTGATATCGACTTTAAAAATGTCAGTGTTGTTTCGATCCTTGCAGTGTTCATTATTATTTTAATTTCCTTTAAATCAATTTCAATTCCAGTCCTTTTGGTTGCAGCGATTGAATTTGCAATTACCGTGAATATGGGCATTCCGTATTTTACCGGAACCGTCATTCCGTTTATTGCAAGTATCGTGATCGGGACCATTCAGTTGGGTGCAACGATTGATTACGCAATTCTAATGACGAATCGGTTCCGTGAAGAGCTCAATGACGGCAGTAAGCCCGAACAGGCAATGCTGACGGCAGTTACAAAATGTTCTACATCCATACTGACGAGCGGCCTAACCTTCTTCTCAGCGACTCTGGGCGTGGTGCTTGTTTCCAGAGTGGATCTAATTAAGAGTCTCTGTTCTATGTTGGCGCGCGGCGCGCTGATTAGTATGGTAACCATTATATTTGTTTTGCCGGCCATTTTGCTTTTGTTTAACAAAGTGATTAAAAAAACCAGTTATCACTGGATTCAGAATAAGACTAATTCAAAGGAGATTGAGACAGCATGAAAAAACAAGTGATGATGAAACTGATCTGTATTGCATTATGTGCTTCTCTGGTGACAACAACCGCTTTTGCGGCAGAGGGAACAACAGCAAACGACAGTTCCAAAAATTATAAACGTCAAGAAACGGTTTATCTGATTACTGATCCGAATGGCAATGTTCAAAATGAGACGGTCAGTGCATGGGTTCATAGTGATAATGGAATTGGAAATTATTCCGAATCTACGAATCTGACAGATGTCAAAAATGTAAAGGGAGATGATTCCCCTACTTTAGACGGCAAAGAACTGGAATGGAATAATATTTCCGGAGACGACCTCTACTATCAGGGAAAAAGCAGCGCACAAGCTCCTGTTACCATGAAAGTGGAATATAAATTGGACGGAAAAGAAATGAGTGCAGATCAGCTTGCAGGAAAAACCGGAAAGCTCGAAATGACTGTCTCTTTTCAGAATCATGAGAAGGCAACAAAATTAGTCGGAGGAGAATCCAGAACCATTTATACACCGTTTTTGGCGGCAGCTCTCTGCAGCTTTTCTACTGACCATTTTCAGAATGTAAAATGCTCGGAAGGCGGTGCGGTTGTTTCAGAAGGAAATAGCCAGATTGTCACGATGATTTCTTTGCCGGGCATGAAAGAAACTCTAGGCTCATCTGTCAGTACGCTGGAAAGTCTGAGCAAGATTAATTTGGAAGATAGCTTTACGATTACTGCCGATGCCACAAATTTGGAAATGAACTCGATTATGGGCGCAGCGCTTCCTGCTGGATCAGAAAGCAGTAACGGTAGCTTTTCTTTTGATGTAGGTCAGATCAATTCTTTAGTAGATCAAATGGAAAGTGCTTCCGGTCAGCTGAGTGAAGGTTCTGAAGCTTTGGCAAGTGCTCTTTCTACCTATAACAATAAAATGCTCGAATTGCAAAGCGGAGTGGAAGCGCTGAATAATGGAATCGGTTCTTTAAATAGCGGGGCTACAGAGCTTGCAGGCGGCACCAAACAGCTTTCTTCCGGCAGTGACCAGTTGGCATCTGGAACAGAAGCCCTTTCGGCCGGTGCAAAACAGGTAAAAGACGGCAGCAGCGCTTTTGCACAGGGGATTACACAATTAGACGGCAGCGTAAAACAGCTCTCTGCGGGCAGTGATCAGGCAAAAGACGGAGCAGCTACATTACAGGCTGGATTAGGGGAATTTACGAAGGCTTTGCAGCAGGTAACCGGCTCTTTGGTGGATTCTTCTATGCAGCAGATCAGTGCCGACATGAGCAATTCTAAGAAGCCGTTTGTCCAGAGTCTTGCAAAGGCTGGAAGTGATACACAGGACATCGGCGCAACTCTACAAACACAGAATGCGGGTTTGATTAAAAATCTTCAGGGGATTGCAGCTACTACAACAGATGCAACCACAAAAGCACAGATTAATGCAATGATTAGTAGTATCCAGAATAACACGACAATTGGTACAAAGTTAACTGGACTTGGCAACGATATTCAGGCAATTGGCCAGAGCGCAAACAGTACACTGACTGGTTCTGCCCAAACGATTAAGAGCAATTTTGCAGGACAGGAAAAGAAGCTCAATGAATCTGCTCAAAAGCTAAATGACGGCGCAAAATCAGTCGCTGATGGAACAAAGCAAATTTCCGATAATCTGACTTTGGTTTCTGGCGGAGTTGATACTTTAATGCAGAAAGCAAATGAGCTGGCTGTTGGAGCTCAACAGGTTTCCAATGGGGCAGAGAGTGCTAAAAATGGAGCGGACTCCCTCAAGAGCGGCTCTGCACAGGTCAATGCAGGTGCTTCGGCATTGCAGACCGGCGCAACAGAACTGCAGAATGGAGGAATTCAGCTGCAAAATGGCATTGGTCAGTTAACAGAGGCTGCTGGAACCTTGGCAGAAAAGAGTGGAGAACTCTCGACTGGAGCTAATCAGTTTAAGGTTAACGGCATCGATCTTGTTGCCAACAAAGTGGTTTCGAGCAAAGCAGATGCAGAAAAACTGCTCGATCTGAAAGATGCAATTCTAGATCAGGCGAAGAGCTATAAAACTTTCTCCGGCACTTCTGATGGCTGCAGCAATCATGTCAGTTTTATCATGAAAACCAATGAAATTAAACAAGATGATTCCAACGAAAAGCTGAACCAGGATGCAGCAGTTAATGATGGAATCAAAACAAAGACCGACCAATCTTTTTGGGCGCGCATTAAGAGCTTGTTCTGATCTTAAATAAACTCAAATCAGACAAGATTAAAAAGGCACTTCGTATAAGCAATTTTTGCTTATACGAAGTGCCTTTTGATTTATGAAAAGCCTTTAAACATTTTGTCCATAGATTCCCTGAACAATGACTTCCCCGGTGCTGATCGGAATTTCTGTTCCGTCTTCATCACTGCGCACCATCAATTCTCCACTGGGAGCAATCGCAAAAGCCATGCCGGTATAAGATTTTAACCCCCGCGTATAACGGACTTTTTTATGGAGCGAAACGCATAGGTCACTGTATTCTTTAAGGGGAAACTCTTTCTTTATAAACAGCTGATCAAGCTCTTCCAGCGCAGCCAGTAAAACGTCGGAACGTTTTACCGGTTTCCCTAATTCCATCAGCATCGAAGTTGCTTTTGCGGCAAGTTCATCCGGAAAAGACTCGTTTCCAACATTGATTCCAATTCCGGGAACAATGTACTGTACTTTGTCAATTTCCGCGGCCATCTCAGTGAGAATCCCACAGACTTTTTTATTGCCGATGACAACATCGTTTGGCCATTTAATTTTAGCGTCTAGTCCCCAAACACGTTTCAGCGCGCGCACAACTCCGAGCCCTGCCAGAAGGGTAGCATTTGTCAGGGGTTCCGGAATGTGTTCGGGACGCAGTAAAAAGGAAAAATAAAGTCCTGTGCCCGAAGGGCTGTTCCATGCACGTCCGAGTCTTCCTTTGCCACCGTTCTGTTCTTCAGAAACGATCACAAGACCATCTCGCGCACCGCGCAGTGCCTGACGTTTTATTTCTTCGTTGGTGGAATCAATCTCTTTAAATACTTGAATCTCTTTGCCGAGAAACTGTGTATCTAAGTTTTGCAGAAGATTTTCTGCATCAATTCGGTCTGGCTCTTTTAAAAGGCGGTATCCGCGGCGAGTGGCAGAAGCAATCTCATAGCCCTCTTCCCGCAGGGCATTTACTGCTTTCCAAACTGCTGTACGGGAGATTCCAAGTCTTTCACTCAATTCTTCTCCAGAGACATCCCCAGTGGATTTTCGCAGATATTGCAGAACTTCTTCTTTAATTGCCATGGATTTCACCCTCATTTTTTAAACTATGTTTTTATTATAAAGCAAAGAAAAGTGGGAAGCAAGGTTCCTATTGAAAAAGATTTGTCTCTGATCGTGGATTCGTGGTATACTAATATGAAATGCAAAGATAAAAGGAGGATTTTCAGATGGATATCAGACCCGGCGACCGCATTGAAATGAAAAAGCCGCATCCCTGCGGAAATAAAATTTTTTTGGTTCTGCGGGCGGGCATGGATTTTAAGATTCGCTGTACCTCCTGCGGAAGAGAAGTTATGGTTCCGCGCCTAAAATGTGAAAAAAATATTCGCAGAATCTTACGTGATGATCCAGAAGAAAAAGCTTAGGGACTCTTTATGAATTTACAGAATGTTGGTAATTAATTCATAAGGAGAGAACTTTTATGTTTGAAAATCTACAGATATTTCAAAAAAGATATGAAGAATTAGGACAAAAATTGTGTCTGCCTGAAATTGCAGGAGATCAGACAAAATTTGCGGCATTAATGAAAGAATATAAAGATCTGGAGCCTTTGGTTAGTACATACGGGGAGTATGAGAAGACCCAGGAAAAACTGTCAGAAGCGCAGGAACTTCTGGAATCAGGAGACCGTGAACTGCATGATCTTGCTCTTATGGATCGGGAAGAAGCGCAGGGAGAGATCAAGCGCCTTACGGAAGAGATCAACATCCTTTTGCTTCCCAAAGATCCCAATGATGAAAAAAACGTGATTGTGGAAATCCGTGGAGGAGCGGGCGGGGAAGAAGCAGCTCTCTTTTCAGCAGTCCTTTATCGGATGTATACCATGTATGCGCAGAGCAGAAACTGGCAGACAGAACTTTTAAACTTAAATGAGACGGAACTCGGCGGCTGCAAGGAAGTTACTTTTCAGATTTCGGGAGCGGGTGCCTATTCCCGTTTAAAATATGAAAGCGGAGTCCACCGGGTACAGCGTGTCCCTGAAACGGAAACGCAGGGAAGAATTCATACTTCTACGGCGACAGTGGCGGTTTTGCCTGAAGCCGATGAAGTGGAACTTATAATTGATCCTAAAGATTTGCAGATTGATACCTTTCGTTCCAGCGGAGCTGGAGGGCAGCATATTAATAAAACCAGTTCGGCGATTCGAATTACGCATCTTCCAACGGGGATGGTAGTCGAATGTCAGGATGAACGCAGTCAGTATAAGAATAAAGATAAAGCGATGCGGGTGCTCAGAAGCCGGCTCTTTGAAGTAGAGCAGAGAAAACATGATGAGGCGATTGCAGAAAATCGCCGCAGTCAGGTCGGAACAGGCGACCGCTCCGAGCGGATTCGCACTTATAATTATCCGCAGAGCCGTGTGACTGATCATCGAATTGGTTTGACACTGTATAAGCTGGAGGACGTTTTAAATGGCAGTTTGGATCAGTTGATCGATCCTTTGATTGCGGCGGATCGAACGCTTCAGCTAGAAAAGAGTATGCGCTCATCAGAGCATGAAAATTAAAAGTGAGGTAAGGATTGTGGAGACGGAATTGTTAAAAGCGGATACAAAAGGAATTGAGCGTGCGGCAAAGTTCCTCCGTGAAGGCGGTCTCGTCGGAATGCCGACTGAGACAGTTTATGGGCTTGCTGCGAATGCACTGGACGGAAAAGCCGTTGCAAAAATTTTTGCAGCAAAAGGAAGGCCCATGGATAACCCGCTGATTGTCCACATTTCGGACTTTTCCCAGATCTATCATTTGGTAGCGGCTGTCCCTGAAAATGCAAAAAAATTGGCAAAGACTTTTTGGCCGGGCCCGCTTACCATGATTTTACCGAAAGCAGACTGCATTCCAGATGAAGTCAGCGCCGGACTGCCGACCGTTGCAATTCGGTTCCCGTCCCATCCGGTGGCGCAGCAATTGATTACAGCAGCCGGGCTGCCTCTGGCAGCGCCGTCTGCCAACCTTTCCGGGAAGCCAAGTCCTACGACAGCGGAACATGTTATGCACGATCTTTCTGGAAAAATTGAAGCTGTAGTTGACGGCGGACCTTGTAAGGTCGGCGTGGAATCCACAGTGATTACGTTGGCGTCGAATCCGCCGCGTCTTTTAAGACCGGGTGGAATCACATTGGAACAGCTGCGTTCCGTCTTGGGAGAAGTAGAGATGGATGACGCAGTGCTGCATCCGTTAAAAGAAGGGGTGCGTGCTTCTTCTCCGGGAATGAAGTATAAGCATTATTCTCCGAAAGCAAATGTGATCATTCTTGACGGCAGCGATGAACAATATAGAGATTATGTAAACTCGCATATTGCGCCGGGAGTAATGGCACTTTGCTATGATGAGGATCGTGCACAACTAAAAAGCCCTTGTTTGTGTTATGGGGCAGAGACGGATATGTCTCAGATGGCGCAGCATCTTTTTGATGCGCTGCGCGAAGTGGACCTTCTTGGTGCAAAAACTGTTTACGCTCGCTGCCCGGCACCAAAAGGAGTTGGGCTGGCGGTCTATAACCGCTTGATGCGGGCGGCCGGATTTGAGGTGCTCCATCTTTGAAACAGCTGATTATTGGACTGACCGGCCCTACTGGAGCCGGTAAATCGACATGGACTGCAGCACTCAAAGATTTGGGTTGCAGAATCATTGATTGTGATCAGCTTGCCAGAGAAGCGGTGCAGAATCCCGAGTGCATGAAAAATTTGCAGCAGGCTTTTGGGGAAGATCTGATTTCGGCAGATGGCCTCAATCGTAAGGAACTCGCTAAGAGAGCGTTTCAGGATGCAGCGCGTACAAAGCTCCTTAACCAAATTACGCATCCCGTGATACGCGCTTTGCTGGAGAAAAAACTGCAAAGTCTTTCCAAGGAATCTGTTCCGGCGATTATTATTGATGCACCACAGCTTTTTGAAAGCGGGCTTGATTCTCGCTGTGATTTTATAGCTGCAGTTTTGGCACCGAAAGAAATTCGAATCAAGCGGCTGCAAAAGCGTGATGGGATTAGTGCCGAAGAAGTTCTTTCCCGTATGTCCGTCCAATATTCGGACGACTTTTTCCGGAAGCATTCCAACTTTATCCTAGACGGCAATCTTTTGCCCGAACAAGTAGGGGGGCATGCTTCTGAGTTTTTGCAGCAGGTATTGGAAGGAAACGCATGAGATATATCAGAAGACGAACAAACAGAAAATTGCGAAAGAAACGAATCTTGATCGCGATAGCGGGGCTGATCTTGGTAGCAGGTATTGTTGTTGGCTTGGTGTCGTTGCTTCATAAAAGTAATGAACAGGTGCAGCATGCTGCCTATCCGCAGGAGTATCAAGAGATCGTCAACCAATATACGACACAGTTTCAAGTGGACCCTTCTCTCGTTTACGCTGTCATGAAAGCCGAGAGCGGATTTGATCCCAATGCCCATTCCGGAGCAGATGCCCGAGGATTGATGCAAATAACACCGGAAACGTTTGAATGGCTGCAGTGGCAGATGCCCGAAGATCCGGAATATACAGGCGAAGATCTTTATAGTCCAGAGATTAATATCCGTTACGGATGTAAATTTCTTTCGATTTTACAGGGTACTTATCAGGATCTCGGAACCTGTATTGCCGCCTATAATGCGGGAATGGGCAATGTAAACAGATGGCTTTCCGACAGCGATTATTCCGATGATGGGGTTACACTCAAAGAAATTCCTTATTCAGAAACCAAGACATATGTTCAGCGGGTGCTGAGCAATTATCAGCAGTATAAAAGTTTATATAATTCCCAAAAATAAATTTGATCGGAGGTATCAGGTATGGCAAAGAAAGAAAATAAGGGCGAAACGAAAAAACTTGCCGAAAAACTTCTTATTAATCGTAAAAATGGATTTTTTTCGGTAACGGACGAACAGATTGAAAAGGCAGATAAATTCTGTGAAGGGTATAAGAAGTTTTTAGGGGCTTCTAAAACCGAACGGGAAGCGGTCCTTTCAACGATTGCACTGGCGGAGAAGGAAGGGTTTACTCCTTATGATCCCGATAAGAAATATCAGGCCGGTGACAAGGTGTATTTTAATAACCGTGGGAAAGCGGTCATTCTGACAGTCTTTGGAACAAAAGGCTGCAAAAATGGTGTGAAAATTGCTGCGTCTCATATTGATTCCCCGCGTCTTGATTTAAAGCCCCATCCGCTTTATGAAAAAGATGATTTGGCACTTTTCAAGACTCATTATTATGGGGGTCTTAAAAAGTATCAATGGACAACCATTCCGCTGGCAATGCATGGCAGAATCTGCCGGAAAGATGGTTCTCAGGTGGATATTTGCCTCGGCGAAAAGCCGGGTGACCCAATGTTTACTGTGACCGATTTGCTGCCGCATCTGGGAGATGAGCAGATGCGTAAGCCAATGATGAAGGCTATTGAGGGAGAGAACCTCAATATTCTTGTTGGCAGTCGCCCGATTCGCGATGATGAAGGGGATCAGATCTTTAAACTGAATGTGATGCGCCTTTTGAATCAGGAATACGGAATTACAGAAGAAGATTTTGTCAGTGCAGATATTGAGTTTGTACCGGCGTTTAAGCCCTGCGACCTTGGATTCGATCGTAGTATGATCGGTGCTTATGGCCATGATGACCGCGTCTGCGCTTACCCTGCAGTGATGGCTGCACTGACGGCAAAAACGCCTGAGAGTACAATCATTACCGTCCTTGCCGACCGGGAAGAAATCGGCAGTGATGGAAACACTGGACTCAACAGTGCCTTTATGAGAGATTTTATTGCAGACTTGGCTGAAAAAGAGGGCCTTGTTCCGCGTCATGTAATGGCAAAATCAAAATGCCTATCGGCGGATGTAACGGCGGCGTACGATCCCACTTATGCAAGTATGTATGAGTTTAATAATTCCACTTTCCTGAATAATGGTGTTGCGATGAGCAAATATACCGGTGGCCGCGGAAAGAGCGGGACCAGTGAAGCAACAGCAGAGCTTGTTTCAGAGATTCGGTCAATTTTCGAGAAAAATGATGTGCTTTGGCAAACCGGTGAAATGGGAAAAGTTGATGCTGGAGGCGGCGGAACGGTAGCAATGTACATTGCAAACTTGAATGTTGATGTTGTTGATGTTGGGGTTCCGGTTTTGTCAATGCATGCTCCTTTTGAAGTGGTTTCCAAACTGGATGTTTATATGACCTATCGTGGAATTCGTTCTTTCTACGAAGCAAAATAATAGATTAGCGTGAAAAAAGGGATACCGGAAATTTCCGGTATCC
>DHOF01000044.1:283-616 GCA_002411615.1 Ruminococcaceae bacterium UBA5397 | reverse complement strand
AACAATTCCACGGTCGGCATCCACGGTGACAACTGTTCCGCTGCGCAGAATCTTGGTCGCATTTTTGGCGCCAACGATTGTGGGAGTGTCCAACGCAAGCCCTACAATCGCGGCATGCGAGTTGAGCCCGGGAGCTTCGGAGACGATTGCATAAGCTTTTCGCATATAAGGAAGATATTGGTTATCTGTCTCATGGACAACTAAAATATCACCGGCTTTAAAATTTTGCTTAGCGTCTTCCGGGGAAGAGCAGACGCAAAGATTTCCACAGGCAGAGCCTTTATTGGCAGTTTTTCCTGAAACCAGAATATCGCCGACCAACTGTACCTTCAG
>DHOF01000044.1:0-133 GCA_002411615.1 Ruminococcaceae bacterium UBA5397 | reverse complement strand
ATCGCCGACCAACTGTACCTTCAGCAAGTTTGTGGTGCCGGAGATTCCCAGAGGAACGCCGGCGGTAATTACGGTAAGATCACCGTCTTTTACAAGACCCGCTTTTTGAGCCATCTTAATTGCATGGTCAAAG
>DHOF01000170.1:5478-5601 GCA_002411615.1 Ruminococcaceae bacterium UBA5397 | reverse complement strand
GCTCCCGAAGAAGGAAGTTGTTAAGCTGAAACTGGAAATCGAAAAATTGGAGAAATTCCTCGGCGGCATTAAAGACATGAAGGCTTTGCCGGGCGCTCTCTTTATTGTCGATCCCCGCAAGGA
>DHOF01000170.1:1737-5367 GCA_002411615.1 Ruminococcaceae bacterium UBA5397 | reverse complement strand
TTCAATGACAGCATTTGCCATTGTAAGGAACGCATTGCTGTTTCTGAAGCACGCAAGCTTCATATTCCGATTGTTGCAATCGTTGATACCAACTGCGACCCTGATGAAATTGACTATGTAATTCCGGGCAACGATGATGCAATTCGTGCTGTTAAGCTGATTTCTGCAACAATGGCAAATGCTGTCATTGAAGGCCATGAAGGCCAGCAGGGCGCTGCAGAAGAGCAGGAAAAAGTCGAAGAGGGCAAAGACGCAGAGTAATTGAAGATTAACTGCTAATTACTATATATAATAAAACAAATATAATAAAGATTCGGAGGTATCATCAATGGCTTTTACCGCAAAGGACGTAAAAGAGCTCCGTGAAAAGACCGGCTGCGGAATGATGGATTGTAAAAAGGCACTTACCGCATCCGATGGAGATATGGATAAGGCGCTGGATTTTCTGCGTGAAAAGGGACTGGCTGCCGCTACAAAAAAGGCTGGAAGAATTGCTGCAGAAGGTGTTGCATACGCTGTTTCTGATGACAAGGCCGGCGTGATTCTCGAAGTAAATGCAGAGACGGATTTTGTTGCGAAGAATGCTTCTTTCCAAGAGTTCGTTGAGATCTGTGCAAAGACAATCCTCAAAGAGAATCCGGCAGATTTAGATGCTCTGCTTAAATGTAAAGCTTTTGGCAAAGAGATTACAGTCGACGAAGAGCTCAAAGAGAAGATTTATAAGATCGGTGAGAACATTAAGATTCGTCGTTTTCAGCGCATGGAAGGCGTAACTGCTGATTATATTCATGCAGGCGGAAAGATTGCAGTTCTGGTCGGCTTTGACGCTGATCCGGCAATTGCAGCAAAGGATGAATTTAAAGAGTATGCACATAATGTGGGCATGCAGATTGCGGCGATGAATCCGCAGTTCTTAGATCGTAATTCTGTTCCTACAGATGTTGTTGAGCACGAAAAGAAAATTGCAAGTGAGCAGGCAGCAGCTTCTGGAAAACCCGCAAATGTGATTGAGAAAATGGTAGTCGGCAAGGTCAACAAGACACTCAAGGAAATTTGCCTTGTAGATCAGGCTTATGTCAAAGACAGCAGCCTTTCTGTTCAGAAATACACAGAGCAGGTTGCAAAAGAGCTTGGCGGAAAGATTACAATTAAAGGATTTGTCCGTTATGAAAAAGGCGAGGGCCTCGAAAAGCGCAATGAGAATTTTGCAGAAGAAATCAAGAACCTCGTTAAATAAAGCATCATTAAAAAGCACCGAAGCATTTTAAAAGCTTCGGTGCTTTTTTGAGGGATTTTTGATCGTAAAAATCCCTCTTATAGAAAATACTTTTATTCCGGGAGCAGCTCGTGATTTTTAACGGCATTTTCTATTTCTTCAACAACAAATGGCCATAAGGGCGGCATACCAATGCGTACCATATCCATTCGCTGATACACTTGCGAACGTGTAACACGCCCGAGCTTCCAAGTGTATCCGTCTGTGGCAACATTGTTTAGAAACGGCTGCAGACGGTCACAGGCAGCGGCATATTGTGCGTCCGGTGTTTCCATTGCATCAAACTCTTCCCAAAGAGCTCGCATCTGAGGTCCCTGATCGGATGGAAGCTGAATGTACAATTTGTCTGCGGCTTCGGATTCCCGTACTGCTTTTGTTTGGTTTCCGGCAGCATCATAGGCGAAAGTATCACCGGCATAAATTTCAATTAAATCATGGATCAGACACATTTTGATTGCACGGTCAAGATTAACATGCGGACATGCGTATTCATAAAGGACCATAGCCATCAGTGACAGATGCCAACTGTGCTCTGCATCTGTTTCACGACGGCTCTGATCTGTTAAAACAGTTCTGCGGAGAATGTTTTTCATCTTGTCTGTTTCCAGCAGAAAATGAAGCTGCTGCTTTACTCGTTCCTGTTCCAAAGAGAATGCCTCCTTATTTTTTCTTGCGGAAGAAAATAGAGTATAAGCCCCGATCAAATCCGCCTATGATTGCTTCATAAGTGACCAATCCCATTTTGTTTTTGGGTTGAGCCTCATTCCAAAGCTGGATAAAATGATTGGCGGCATAGACGCCTTCTGGCCCAAAGCTTTGCAGAGCGGGCAGAACATACATCCCAATCCAAAAACGGCGGTCATAAAATGAAATTCCTTTTAGTTTGAGACCAATTTCCTGAAAATAGGAGAAATAACAGTCAAGCAGTTCTTTGGCAAAAGCCTCCTGAAAAGCATTGTCACTGCCGGAAAGCTGCTGCGCAGCTGGCATAAGCCATCCTTTGCATTGCTCAAAGTCTTCTGGATAGTCTTTGGAATTGTAGTGCTTTTGTTGCGGAAGAAAAGAAAAAACATTTTCATCAATTTTAGAAAGAATAGATTTTTCCAAAAGAGAATCACCTCTCCTTGTTTTTATCAGGAAAATTGTATCATGATTTTTAGATTTCGACAAGGTTACATTGTGAAATATGACTTTGTTTGATTGACTTTCCCATATAGATTCGATAAAATGATTAGAAATAGCTGTGGATTTCTACTAAAAAATGAATCTGCAGCAGAAAGGCGGCGCGTTAGATTGACAGTTCGGGAAAAAATTCAGGCTTTGCGTCGGGAGATGGACCGGTACAAAGTGGATGCAGTAATCGTTCCCACCAGCGATCCTCATTTGAGTGAGTATCCACCGATGTGCTGGCAGGCGCGAAATTGGCTCACTGGTTTTACCGGGAGCGCAGGAACTTTAGTTGTGACGAAAGAAGAGGCCGGATTGTGGACGGATGGACGGTATTTTTTGCAGGCTCAGTCCGAACTTTTCGGCAGTCATATTAAACTTTATCGGATGGGCGTCAAAGGAGTTCCAACAGTTTCGGCTTTTCTCGCCGCTAAAATCCCGGCTGGCAGAGCAGCTGTAGACGGAATGGTTTGTCCAGCCAGAACAGCGTTTGTGATTGAAAATGCGCTCAAAAAAGTAGATGCAGAATTGGTCGATCTTGATTTGGTATCACGGATCTGGAAAGAAGGACGTCCAGCTCTGCCCAATTCAAAGATTGTGACTTTGGCGGATTCCTTTTCAGGACAGTCCGCAAAGGATAAAATAAAATTAATTCGAAAACATCTGAAAGAATTGGGAACGCAGGCACAGCTTTACAGCTTGTTGGAGGATACCGCATGGGGAACAAACCTGCGTGGCAGCGATATTGATTACAATCCCTTCTTTTTATCCTATCTTTTGGTTACGGGAGAGGATGCGATCCTCTACGTAGAGAAGGACAGGCTTTCTGAAGAGGCGCAGGATGCCCTTACAAAGGACAATATTGAGGTTCGTCCATATGGCACTTTGCAGCAGGACTTGCAGCAGGATTTTGGCGGCTGCAAGTTTCTTGTGAGTCTTCCCGATATCTGCTGGACTTGTGTGCGCTTGTTGATTCAAAATCCAACGGTCACTGTTGTTTATGGGTCCGATGTGATTAGGAATCTAAAAGGAGTTAAAAATGAAACAGAGCTTTCTAATTTACGCACTGCACATTTGTGGGACGGCGTTGCTCTAACCAAGTTTGCCGTATGGCTATCTGATCGCATGAAAAACGGAACGCCTACGGGAGAGTATGATGTCTGTGAAAAATTGAAAGCACTTCGTGC
>DHOF01000170.1:0-1493 GCA_002411615.1 Ruminococcaceae bacterium UBA5397 | reverse complement strand
AAAAATGCAGCAATGATGCATTACGAGCCTACAAAAGAAAAATATTCTATGATAGAACCACATGGATTCTTGCTGATTGATTCCGGCGGACAGTTCTTGACCGGCACGACTGATGTGACCAGAACATTTTCAATGGGGCCTCTTACTAAAGAGGAACGCGAGAGCTATACATTCGTATTGAAGGCCCATATTAGTCTTGCCATGGCACATTTTCCGGAAGGAACGACCGGAGGAGCACTCGATGCACTTTCGAGAGAACAAGTCTGGAAAGTTGGACAGGATTATCGTTGCGGAACAGGGCATGGGGTCGGATATTACGGCGGAGTCCATGAGGGACCGCAGAATTTTTGCCCGGGCAGTCCGATTCCACTTAAAGTTGGAATGACGATTACAGATGAACCTGGTATTTATAAGGATGAAAAGTTTGGAATCCGGATTGAAAATATGCTGGAGGTCGTTTTTTGGAAAAATACAGAATACGGCGACTTTTATGGGTTCCGTCCGCTTACACTGTTTCCGATTGATACAACTCCGCTCTGCTTGGAGATGATGACGCGGGAAGAAAAGGAATATTTGAATCAATATCATAAAACAGTCTATGAAAAGTTGTCTCCTCTTCTTGAAAAAGAAGAACGTGAATGGCTGCAAAGGGCATGCCGCCCAGTTTCTGAAGGAGGAAATTTATGAGAAGCCTAATTGATCCGCTCGATTTGTCTATTAAGGAAATCGATTCTATTTTGGATTTGGCAGATGATATTGCAAAGGACCCGAAACGCTATCGTCATGTCTGTGACGGCAAAAAGCTTGCGACGCTTTTTTATGAGCCAAGTACCCGCACACGTCTGAGCTTTGAAGCTGCCATGCTCAATATGGGCGGCAGCGTGATGGGATTTGCCACCGCTGATTCTTCCTCTGCTTCAAAAGGAGAAAGTGTGGCAGATACCATTCGTGTTGTTTCCTGTTATGCGGATATCTGTGCGATGAGACACCCCAAAGAGGGCGCGCCGTTAAGGGCATCTCTCTATTCCAAAATACCGGTGATCAATGCCGGAGACGGAGGGCATCAGCATCCAACTCAGACTCTGGCGGATCTGATGACAATCCGGCAGAAAAAAGGGCGCCTTTCTCATTTGACGATTGGACTTTGCGGAGATCTAAAGTTTGGCAGAACGGTTCACTCCTTGATTAAATCACTTTCTCGGTATGAGGGAATCAGTTTTGTGCTGATTTCGCCGGAGGAGCTGCGTGTACCAAGCTATATCCTTGAGGAGGTTTTAAAACCAAAAAGGATTTCCTATAAAGAAGTCAGCAATTTGGAACTTGCCATGGGAGAACTCGATTTGCTTTATATGACCAGAGTACAGAAGGAACGCTTCTTTAATGAAGCGGATTATGTTCGTCTCAAAGATACTTATATCCTGACACAGGACAAGCTTCGCAATGCAAAACCTGATATGTATATTCTGCATCCATTGCCGCGTGTGAATGAGATT
>DHOF01000085.1:14293-14604 GCA_002411615.1 Ruminococcaceae bacterium UBA5397 | reverse complement strand
ATTCGTGTGGATTCTTTCGGAACTTCTGCATATGATGATGAAAAGCTTGCTAATGCAGTCAAGAAAGTATTTGATCTGCGTCCGGCGTCTATTATTAAGACCTTGAATCTGCGCCGCCCAATTTACCGTGCAATTTCCAATTATGGCCAGATGGGGCGTAACGGAATGCCTTGGGAAGAAGAGAACCGCGTAGATGAACTGAAAGCTGCTCTGCAGTAAGTTCGTTAATAATCCTTAGAAGAACCAAAAATCACCTTTTTGCATACGCTGCAATGAGGTGATTTTTTATGTCTGTGGGGGAGGTACTTTTT
>DHOF01000085.1:13763-14127 GCA_002411615.1 Ruminococcaceae bacterium UBA5397 | reverse complement strand
ATTTTTTATGTCTATAGGGGAGGTATTTTTTGGGCTGCTAGCGATTGTTGGTTTGTGCGACCTTTTTCGGTCAGTGGTATTCTGGTTTTATAAAGGCCAAAAAGAAGGAGAAATGATCTTGACTTTGCATCTTTCTGGTCACCGGGAAGATGCCGAATATTTGATACGAGGTGCTTTGCAGAAACTAAAGGCGGCGCGAGGGGTTTCTCGAAAGCGCCTTTTAGTAATTGATGACGGGATGGATCAAGAGACGAGAAATATTTGTGAATTGCTGCTGCAGGGACAGCCGCAGACAGTAATTTGCAGTGGAAAAGATGCTCCGGCAGAGGTTTGCAAAATGCGGTAGATCCGTGCTATACTTAAA
>DHOF01000085.1:13350-13511 GCA_002411615.1 Ruminococcaceae bacterium UBA5397 | reverse complement strand
TTTCAGAATGATAAAAATGGATATGCAATTTTGGAGATTAATAACGGGGAAGAATTAGTGACCGCAGTAGGGACGATTCCCGGTGCTGCCCCAGGAGAGGAACTGCACCTTGTGGGTGTTTGGGGAGAGCATCCAACTTTTGGGAGACAGTTTCAGGTGCA
>DHOF01000085.1:10970-13203 GCA_002411615.1 Ruminococcaceae bacterium UBA5397 | reverse complement strand
AACATACTCGCCATAATTTTGGGAGACAGTTTCAGGTGCAGGCTTTTGAGCGGCTTCGACCACATTCCAGTGAAGCAATTTTACAGTATCTTTCTTCAGGAGCGGTCAAAGGCATTGGTCCCCGAATTGCTCAAAAGTTGGTGGAAGCATTCGGAGAAAATACATTAGAGGTTATCGAAAAAGAGCCGGACCGATTGACTTCTGTTCAGGGAATTACGTTAAATAAAGCAAAAAAGATCAATGAATATTTTTGTCAGGTTACCTCGATCCGCGAAGTGATTCTTTATCTTTCTCAGTATGGGATTACCCCGCAGGAGTCAGTGCGTGCCTATCAGACTTTTGGTGCGGAGACGCCGGATATTGTGCGGGAAAATCCATATCACTTGTGCGAAGAGGGAATTTCGATTGGATTTCACCGTGTAGATGAGATTGCCGCGTCGATGGAGCGTCCGGCAGATGATGACTGCCGCATTCGTGCAGGACTTGTTTTCGTTTTGCGCCATAATCTGCAAAATGGGCATACTTATCTTCCAAAAGATAAACTAATTCCCGCGGCGGCGGGAATGCTTGGCGTTTCGATCGAGCAGACGAATTCTGTGATGGAGGAACTGCTCTTGGACGGAACGTTCGATTCGTGCCAAATTCATTCGAGAGTTTGCTGCTTTTTGCCGGATTATTATGAGGCGGAGAATTATGCTGCAGACCGCCTGAAAATGATGTTGCAATTTCCCTCTCAGCCAATTCAGAATGTAGAGGAAAAAATCGATTGCTTTGAAAGTTCCACGGGATTAAATTATGCACCGGAGCAGAGAGAAGCAATTCGTGCAGCCGTTACTGGTGGAATCCTAGTGCTGACGGGAGGGCCAGGTACAGGAAAGACTACAACTTTGCATGCAATCATTCATTTGTTAAAACAAAATGGAGAAAAAGTTTTTCTAGGGGCTCCGACTGGGCGTGCAGCGAAGCGAATGAGCCAGATGACGGGAGAGGAAGCAAAAACAATTCATCGCCTTTTGCAGGTGGAATGGGGAGAAAATGACCAGCCCGTTTTTTCCTGCAATGAAAAAAATCGCTTGGAATGTGATGCGCTGATTGTGGACGAGCTGTCAATGTTGGATGCAAAACTTTTTGAGGCGCTTTTAAAGGCTTTACCGATGGGGTGTCGGTTGATCCTGGTAGGAGATCGAAATCAGCTTCCGTCTGTCGGTGCAGGCAATGTGTTGGGAGACTTGATCGATTCTGGGAAACTTCCTGTTGTCGAATTAAAACATATTTTCAGACAGGCGATGGAAAGCCTGATCATCACGAACGCACATGCAATTTTGGAAGGCCAAATGCCGATTCTTAATGATCACAGCCGGGATTTCTTTTTTTTGCCATGCAGTGAGCCGGAGAAAATTTCGAAGACAGTTATTGATTTGGTAAAGCGACGTTTACCGGAATCCTATGGCTATTCGGCAATGACCGATCTTCAGGTGTTGTCGATGGCACGAAAAGGCGATTTGGGAACGATTGAGCTGAATCGTCGGCTTCAAGCGGTTTTAAATCCAGCAGACCGAACAAAGGCCGAGATCCGGGTGGGTTCGTTCCTATTTCGCGAAGGCGATAAAGTAATGCAGATTAAAAATAATTATCATATTGCATGGGAAGCACAAGACGGATCTCAGGGCGAAGGCGTTTTTAACGGCGATATAGGAATTCTGCAAAAGATTGACCGCCGTGCTTCGGTACTGCAGGTCGAAATGGATGGCCGCTTGATTACCTATGAACTGGGCATGGCAAAAGAGCTGGAACTTGCCTATGCGATGACCATTCATAAAAGTCAAGGCAGCGAATTTGATGCGGTTGTAATGCCTGTTTATCCGGGACCGCCTCAGCTTTTGTATCGGAATTTGCTTTATACAGCGATTACGAGAGCAAAAAGTTTACTGATTTTGGTTGGAACACAGCAAACAATTCGTACGATGGTAGAAAATGATAAGAAAACAAAGCGCTTTTCAGGACTTTGTGCCTTTTTAGCGGGAGAAGAAAATCATGAATCAGATTCTGACTAAGATGATGGAATGCTTTTTTCCGCCGCGCTGTGTTTTTTGTGATTGTGTTTTGCCAAGCGGTCAGATTATCTGTAAGCATTGTTCCGAGACTGTTTTTGAGAGCTTTTGGCAGGAAAATTTTTTGATACAAGCAAAGTACCTTTTTCCTTGCACGGCACTTTATGATTATACGAAGGAAG
>DHOF01000085.1:4345-10802 GCA_002411615.1 Ruminococcaceae bacterium UBA5397 | reverse complement strand
GTTTAAATTTCAAGATGAGACAATTTTAAAAGAATATTTTGGAAAAAAGCTTGCGGAGCGGATAGAGGAAATTTCTTTTCAGCCGGACTTTATTACAGCAGTTCCAATTTCGAAAAAAAGGAAAAGGCAGCGCGGCTATAATCAAAGTGAGCTTCTCGCGAGGGAACTTTCTAAAAATTTGGAGGTACCCTATCGGGAATTGCTTTCTAAAGTGCGGGATAATGTTCCGCAGCATGAATTATCAGAAGAAGATCGCTTAGAAAATGTAAAGGATGTTTACTGTACCAGAAATGACGAAGAAATTCTTGAGAAACGAATTCTTTTGGTAGACGATATTTTGACAACGGGCGCGACCATGTGCTCTGCCGGTCAAGCTTTATTTTGCGCAGGGGCGAAAGATGTTTTTGGAATTGCAGTAGCAACAACTCCTGTTTCCCGTTGAAAAGCAATTTTATCTGTATTATAATAAAAGAACTATAAAGAATGGATGTGATTTGATTTGCTCGGTACCGATATTGCCATTGATCTAGGCACTTATGCGATCAAACTTTTTGTAAATGGGCAGGGTGTTACCGTCCATGAGCCGTCGGTTGTTACAATCGATACGGAAAAGAATCAGGTAACGGCAGTCGGAAAAAAAGCTTATGAAATGCTCGGACGTACCGGAAATAGGCTTCGTGTAGAGCGTCCGCTGCAAAATGGAGTAATTTCCAATTTCGATTTGGCGCAGTATCTTGTCAGCCATTATATTCATGAACTGGGCGCCAAAAAAATGGTGATGCCACGAGTGGTCGTGAGTGTTCCCTGTAATATTACCGAAGTGGAAAAACGCGCGGTTGTGGACTCCATCAGTGCGGCGGGAGTGCGAAAGATTTGTTTGATTCAGGAACCAATTGCAGCGGCCATGGGGGCTGGAATCGATATTAGTTCTCCGCATGGTGTTTTAGTGGTCGATATCGGCTGCGGAACAACGGATATGGCGGTTTTGTCTTTGCGTGGAGTTTCAAATTCCAAAATTGTTAAAATTGCGGGCCAAAAGTTTGATGAAGCGATTACCCGTTTCATCCGTAATAAGTATCATTTGCAGATTGGGGAACGAATGGCAGAAGCCTGCAAAATTGCGATTGGCGGGGTTTTGCCCAGAACAGATTTTGTAACGACATTTACGGCCAAAGGAAAAGACACAGAGAATGGACTTCCGGCTTGGGCAGAGGTTACCAGCGAAGAAGTTTTGGAGGCAATGACGGAACCGGCAATGGATATTGTTCATGCGGTTCAGAAATTGATGGAAGAGACTGATCCTGAACTTTTAGGGGATGTTTTTTCGGATGGTATTATTTTGACAGGCGGTTCTGCAAAAATTTATGGATTTGCAGATCTTCTTTCTAAACACGTTGGCATGCCTGTGAGAGTTGCAGAGGATCCGGAATTGTGTGTTGCATTAGGTGCGGGTCAAGCAATTCCATTTATTGAAGATTTGGAAAAGAAGCGCGAAGGAATTATCAATCCTTTGAGTGCTGCTTATTAAAGACGAAACAAAAGGAGCCGCAGACAGAAAATTTTCTGCCTGCGGCTCCTTTTTATAAATCTTTATTGGAATTTATAATCCGCGCATAAAATCCGGCTTAAAATCATGATCAGCCTCTGCTTCTTCAATCTGTGCAAGCATTTTTGGAATATCCCGATTCAGGTCTCCGCCCAAATCCACATAGTTGGAAGCGTGATTAGAACGGAAAACAGAACCTTCACTGTCTACATTTTTGAGGAACAGTTTAAGCTCATCAAGTAATTCCATGGGGGACATTCGCTGGAATTTACCACTCTTTACTTGGTCATAAAGAGGAGTTCCGGGATAAACTCGCAAAGTCAAAAAGCTGACATATTCAGGCTTAATTAAAGAGGTGATCTTGGCACTTGCAAGCGCATGCTCTTTGGAGCGAACACGGCTGCCCATGCCGGAAATCAGCATCATAGAGACTTTAATTCCCGCTTTTTTGAGTTTTAGACAGGCTTCGACCGTTTCCTCTGCAGTAACGCCTTTTCGAATGTTTTTAAGGACTTCATTGTCGCCGCTTTCAGCACCGATATAAACCATGTCAAGGCCGGCCTTGTGCAGCTGCAGTAATTCCTCCGGTGTTTTCAGAAGAACATCTGCCGGAGCGCCATAGGAGGTTACTCGTTCGCATTCCGGGAAAAGACGGCGGATTTCGCTGAGAATGTAAAGCAGATCGGGAGTCTTTACAATTAAAGCATCTCCGTCTGCCAAAAAGATTCGGCGTACATAGGAATAAGTATCCCTGCATTCTTTTAAATCCCGTACAACATCTTCCAGCTTACGAATTCGAAAGTTCTTTTGTTTGTACATGGTACAGAAGGTACAGGTGTTTCTGGCACATCCAATGGTAAGCTGAATAATCAAGCTTCTGGCTTCACTCGGCGGACGATAAACAATGCCTTCATATCGCATATCATTTCACAGCCTTTCGTTTAAGTAAATAGAGAATCTTAAAAAACGTCGCTCATTTATCATGAGGCGGCGTTTTTTCGTAATTATGCTTTTTCCTGATACCGTTTGACGATTTGATTTGCACATTTATAGACATCTCCACCGCCAAGGGTGAGAATCAAATCTCCGGGCTTTGCCTTTTCTATCACATAGTCGGTAATTTCAGGGAATGTTTTTCGATAAACAGCGCCAGGGACTTTTTTGACCAAATCTTCGGCGTAGATGTGATACGTATTTGTTTCGCGTACCGGTAGAATTTCGGAGACAATTACATGGTCAGGAATCGTTAGCGCTTTTGCAAAACCGTCAAGCAGCATGGCGGTACGGCTGAAGGTATGGGGCTGAAAGATTGCCCAGACCTCATGAAATCCCATGTGCATGGCAGCAGTTAGAGTTGCAGTAAGCTCTGTGGGGTGATGTGCAAAATCATCGGCGACCGTAATGCCGCCAAAGTGTCCCAGAATTTCGAAACGGCGGTGAACGCCGGTAAAGGTATGAAGACTCTTTTTAATGGATTCTACCGGAACACCAAAATAATCTGCCACTGCAAATGCTGCAAGCGCATTGTAAATGTTGTGTTTGCCGGGAATTCCCAACGTTACATTGCACAGAGGGGTTCCGTCTTTTACAATATCAAAATTTTCTTTTGCACCTTTGGTCGGGGCAATATTCGTCGCATAATAGCGATTCTTTGGATCGAGGCCAAACGTAATAATTTCGAGATTATCGATGCCTTGGAGCGCTTTTTGAGAGTTTAAATCATCTCCGTTTACAACGACTGCACGGGAAGTCTGTGTTGCAAACTGGTGAAAAGACTTAATAATGTTGGATAGATTTTTAAAATAATCGAGATGATCCGCATCTACATTCAGAATCACGGAAACTGCAGGATACAGCTGCAAGAAAGTATCAACGTACTCGCAGGCTTCGCAGACAATGGTGCCGGAGTGTCCGGCACGCCCGTTTGTGCCAATAGAGGGCAGCTTTCCGCCGATGACAGCGGAGGGATCACGGCCAGCGTCCATTAAGATTGTGGTGATCAATCCGGTCGTCGTCGTTTTTCCATGTGTTCCGGAAACACAGATACTGTCCGGATACCGGCGAACCACCATGCCCAGCATGACACTGCGCTCAATTTCAGGAATTTTACGCTCCCTTGCGGCAACGCGTTCAGGATTATCTTCTTTAATAGCGGCNNGGATCACGGCCAGCGTCCATTAAGATTGTGGTGATCAATCCGGTCGTTGTCGTCTTTCCATGTGTGCCGGAAACACAGATACTGTCCGGGTACCGGCGAACCACCATTCCCAGCATGACACTGCGTTCAATTTCGGGAATTTTACGTTTCCTTGCGGCAACGCGTTCAGGATTATCTTCTTTAATAGCGGCAGAATAGACGACTAGTTCTGCATCATGCAGATTTTCGGCTTTTTGTCCCATATAAACCGGAATTCCATAAGTGCGTACTCTTGCGAGTGTATCGGATTCACTGTTGTCGGAGCCGGAAATTTGAAACCCGCGATGAATCAAAATTTCAGCGATCGGGCACATGCCGGAACCGCCGATTCCGATAAAGTGGATTCTTTTAACACGTGATAAAATATCATTCATAAAGGTAAAACACCTCTTCCAATCATAACAAGATACATTTTTATATTATAATACTTTTTCAGGATAAAATAAACAGTTTTCTTCGGAAAGAACAGAAAAACAAAATCTTTTCCGGTATGCGCACAGGAAAGAAAAATACTCCATAATATGGCTTAAAGAGGCTAAGGAGGGATCACTGTGCCTTTTCGTCATTCATTTGGAATTTTAGGAGGAGACAAACGTCAGCTGTTTCTGGCGGAACTTTTGGCTTCAGATGGATATGAGGTTTTCGTTTATGGATTTCCCCATATTGATTTTGTTCATTCATCCATTCGAAAAGTGGATTTAAAAACCACACTGGAAAATTGCCAAGATCTAATTCTGCCGCTTCCAGTAAGCACCGACGGAAAAAATTTAAAGGCGATTTATGCAGATGGACCGATTCCTTTAGACGATCATTTTGCAAAGGAATGCGAAGGTCATCGAGTATATGTGGGTATGAAAGAACGCTTGTTAAAGACGAGTCCGTTTTGGGAAAACGCAGATGTGCGGGATTATAATGCGCAGGAGGAATTTGCGGTCCGGAACGCGGCAATTACTGCAGAATCAGCAGTTGGAATCGCAATTTCGGAATCCCCAGATGTTCTTTATCACAGCAGATGCCTGGTCGTTGGCTTTGGAAGAATCGGAAAACAGCTTTCTTTAAGGCTCAAAGCGATGGGGGCAAATGTTTCTGTCTGTGCGAGAAAAGAAAAAGATTATGCGATGATTGAATCACTTGGGATGAAGCCGATTCCAACCGCAAAAATCGGGGAAGAAACTTCTTTCGATTTGATTTTTAATACAGTGCCGGCAGTTTTATTTGATCGTAGGGTCCTGCAGCAATTCGCAAATACAATTATTTTAATTGATTTGGCATCTTCTCCCGGCGGGGTTGATCTGGAAGCGGCAAAGGAGCTGGGAATTCATGCTGTGCAGGCACTTTCGCTGCCGGCAAAGATAGCTCCAAAAGCAGCAGGAAAAGTGATTCAGCAGACGATTTATATGATGATGGGGGAGTGAAAGGATGAAACAGCTTACTTTTGGATTTGCTATGTGTGGATCGTTCTGTACATTTTCAAAAGCTTTTGAGCAGATGGAATCTCTGAGGCAGGACGGATATCGGCTTGTTCCAATTATGAGTGAAACAGCGAGCAGTACTGATACCCGATTTGGAAATGCGGAAGAATTTAAAGTTCGGGCGGAGATGCTTTGCGGCCACCCGGTGATTGACAGCATTGTAAAAGCGGAACCAATTGGGCCGCAGCATTTGGTGGATCTGATGATCGTTGCACCCTGTACCGGAAATACGCTGGCGAAGCTTGCGCACGGAATTACGGATACGGCAGTTACAATGGCAGTAAAGTCCTGCTTGCGTATTGGATTACCGGTTTTGATTACGTTAGCGACAAACGATGCTTTGGCAGCCTCCGCTCAGAATATTGGACGCTTGCTCAATACCAAGCATATTTTCTTTACCCCGTTCCGACAGGATGCGCCGGAAACAAAAGCGACTTCTGTGGTAGCAGATTTTTCCATGATTTTGCCGGCAGCATTAAAAGCGCTGGAAGGCAAACAGCTGCAGCCGCTTCTTTTAGGCAGCAATGATTCATTTTAAGATTGTATCAAAGGCAATTTCATGCTATTATAAAAAATAAAAGAAAGAAATTTAATGGATTATGCAAAAGACAAAGGAGTGTTTGCTATGCAGCAGTATCGTCCGGATACCGTATGTATCCACGCAGGCTATACGCCGAAAAATGGAGAACCGCGTGTACTTCCGATTGTTCAGAGTACTACTTATCGGTATGAGACAGGAGAGCAGATGGGAAAGCTGTTCGACCTGGAGGAAGATGGATTTTTCTATACACGGATTGCAAACCCCACTTTGACTGCAGTGGAAAAGAAGATTGCTGCATTAGAAGGTGGCGTAGGGGCAATGCTGACTTCTTCCGGAATGGCAGCATCGTTTATGGCAACCTTTAATATTTGCCCTACAGGCAGCCATATCGTTTCGAGTAATGCGGTTTATGGCGGTACTTTTAATTTATTTAATAAAACCATGCGCGAGATGGGAATAGAGACCACTTTTGTGCACCCGTCGGCAACAAAAGAGGAATTGGAAGAAGCTTTTCAGGAAAATACCCGTGCAGTTTTCTGCGAGACCCTTTCCAATCCGTCTCTGGTTGTGACGGATCTGGAACTTTTTGCAAAGGTTGCTCATGAGCATGGTGTCCCGCTGATTGTCGATAACACATTCCCAACGCCGCTTAATTGCCGCCCATTTGAATTTGGGGCGGATATTGTTGTTCATTCTACCAC
>DHOF01000085.1:414-4080 GCA_002411615.1 Ruminococcaceae bacterium UBA5397 | reverse complement strand
CCGGATGAATCCTATCATGGAATCACCTATACAAAGCAGTTTGGAAAAGCAGCTTATATTACAAAAGCCAGAGTGCATATCATGCGTGACCTGGGTGCGCAGGCGGCCCCGATGAATGCTTTCCTTTTAAATCTCGGACTCGAGACGCTTGCATTGCGGATGGAACGCCACTGTTCCAATGCACAGAAGGTCGCAGAATTTTTGGAGAAGCACCCAAAAGTGTCTTGGGTTAACTATCCGGGACTTGCGAGCAGCCCATATTATCAGCTTGCACAAAAGTACCTGCCAAATGGAAGCAGCGGCGTTGTGTCGTTTGGCGTAAAGGGAGGAAGAGAGGCTGCCAGTAAGTTTATGTCAGGGCTAAAACTTGCTTCTATTGTAACTCATGTAGCGGACCTGCGTACTTGTGTGTTGCATCCTGCGAGCACAACGCATCGTCAGATGAGCGATCAGGAGCTTTTAGAATCTGGCGTAAAACCGGATTTGATTCGTTTTTCTGTTGGAATCGAAAATCCGAATGATATTTTGGAAGATTTGGAGCAGGCTTTGAAACAGGTCTGAGCCTGATTGATCTTATATAGAATAAAAACAGCTGTCCGGTAAAGCTTTTACTGCCGGGCAGCTGTTTTTTGTTTTGTTTATTTTTTATTTTACGGTAATCAGTTCATACTCTTTTGTGCCGAGTCCCATTTTTTCACCGTGAGCAATTTGTGTTCTCCAGGAACAGTTTGGGAAAAGCGCTGTAAAATAGTCATCGCCTTGTTTTGCTTTTCCGTCCAGTTCGGAACCTGGTAAAATGATCTGCTGGTTTACCGCATCCGCGCAAGCCTGATCCAGTGCAATCGGATCAAAAGAAGCAAACATGCCTACATCCGGCACGACCGGCGTATCGTTTTCTTCATGACAATCACAATAGGGAGAAACGCTGACAACCAGACTAATGTGAAACTGCGGACGATTATGCAGAATTGCCCAACTGTATTCGACGATTTTTTTGTTGAGAATTTCTTCCACTTCGTCATTAGCGGGGCAGATTGCATCTTTGGGGCAGACTCCGATACATCTGCCGCAGCCTACACATTTTTCATGGTCGATTGCAGCTTTTTTATTGGTAACCGTGATGGCATGATGTGCACAGACTTTTGTGCACTGCCCGCAGCCGATACATTTTTCAGAATCGGTCAAAGGCTTTCCGGCACTGTGCATCTCCATTTTACCAGCGCGGGAACCGCCTCCCATGCCGATGTTTTTGAGTGTGCCGCCGATTCCGGTTGCTTCGTGAACTTTAAAGTGGGTTAAGGAAATAATAATGTCCGCATCCATCAGCGCACGAGCGACTTTTGCTTCTTTTACATATTCGCCGCCTTCTACCGGAACCAGCACTTCATCTGTTCCTTTGAGACCGTCTGCAATCAGAATCTGACAGCCGGTCTGAAGCGGAGAGAATCCATTGAGATAAGCGGTATCAAGGTGTTCCAGCGCATTTTTTCTGCCGCCTACATAGAGCGTATTGGCATCTGTCAGAAATGGTTTTCCACCTTGACTTTTTACAAAGTCAGCGATCGTTTTTGCATATTGATGACGCAAAAAAGCGAGATTGCCAAGCTCTCCGAAATGCATCTTGATTGCGGAAAACTGATCCTCAAAATGAATTTTTCCCATGCCGGCAGCCGTAATCAGTCGGGTAAGCTTCTTTTGCAGACTGTCTCCCGGCTTTACGCGCATATTGGTAAAATAAACGTTGGATGAGTTCATAATGAATTCTTCCTTCCTTTCGTCTTTGATTTTTTGTGGGGAAAAGTGGCCAAAGTCAAATGAAAACTGTCACAGATCATCTCCTGCAAGTCACAGAGTGGAAGTGCAAGATTTGGATACACGGAGATCCAGTGACGCTTATTCATATGCCACCCAGCGGTAACAGAGTCCGGATAAGCGCTGCGCCAAAAATCCGCTTTTGACGGTTCGCATTTTAAATTGATACAAAGGCCATTTTTCTGCTGGGTAATCAGCCCAAACCACTTTTGATTCTCTTTGTGGCGCAGAGCGACAGCATCTCCATTTTGAAAGGGACAGTCGGCTACAGCACCGGAAAACCCAAGACACAGTTTACATAACTCATTACTTGTCATAGAGAAAATCCCCCATTAAGATCTGTGGTTATTTTAACATAAAGAATGGCAAAATACCAGCAGCGATTCTTGAGATAGGATCTTCTTGTTTTCTTAAAAAACCGTTCTATAATGGAAGCAGTTAAAGAAGAAAGGAAGTCGTTTGCAGATGTCAGTATTAGGGGCAGTGATTGTTCCGCATCCACCGATTATTCTGCCGGAGATCGGTAATGGTGAAGAAAAGAAAATCAACAAAACAATCGAAGCATATCGAAAAGTTGCCCGAATGGTGGCGGATTGGAATCCGGATACTGTGGTAATTACTTCACCGCATACGGTGCTGTATGCGGATTACTTTCATATTTCTCCCGGTAAAAAGGCAGGGGGAGATTTTCTTTCATTTGGAGCACCGAATGTAAGAATCACAGCAGATTATGATCAACCGTTTGTAGAAGAACTGATGAAAAGAGCCAGAAAGGCACATCTGCCTGCTGGAACTTTTGGAGAGCAAGAACCGGAGCTTGACCACGCAACGATGATTCCGCTGCGTTTTTTGCAGGAAGCGGGAGTCTCTTGTAAAGTGATTCGAATTGGCCTTTCGGGGTTATCGGCACTGACTCATTATCGCCTTGGAAAATGTATTTCTGAAACGGCGGAAGCATTACAGCGGAAAATTGTGTTTGTTGCAAGCGGCGATCTCTCGCATAAGCTTTTGGAGAGCGGCCCTTACGGATTCTCTGAAGATGGTCCGCAATTTGATCGTCAGGTCACAGAGGCAATGAAAACGGGAGATTTTTTAAAATTTCTGGAATTTTCAGAATCTTTCTGCGAATCGGCCGCGGAGTGCGGACTGCGTTCTTTTCAAATTATGGCAGGAGGATTGGACGGCTTATCTGTTTCTCCAGAGCTGCTTTCTTATGAAGGGACTTTTGGAGTTGGATATGCTGTAGCGAGCTTTTTAGTGACGGGGAAAGATGATTCCCGCCATTTTGATCGCTTTTATGAGCAGCAGGAAAATCAGAGAATGACGCAGAAAAGGCAGCAGGAAGATTCTTATGTGCATCTGGCAAGAAAAAGTCTGGAGACTTTTGTTGAGACAGGAAAGCGTTTATCTTTGCAGAACTTTTTCCAACAGTTGCCGGAAGAACTGCGGGAAAAGAGAGCCGGTGCGTTTGTCTCCATTCATCAAGAAGGAAGGCTGCGCGGCTGTATCGGAACCATTGAACCTGTTTTTTCTTGTTTGGCAGAGGAAATCATTCACAATGCTGTTTCGGCAGGAACTGCTGACCCGAGGTTTTCGCCGGTCAAAAAAGAAGAACTGCCAAGCTTGGAATACAGTGTAGATGTGTTGGAAAAGCCGGAAAAAATTTCGTCGCCTGAAGAGCTGAATGTAAAAAAATATGGGGTCATTGTTTCTGCTGGAGAGAGGAGAGGACTTCTGCTTCCGAACCTAGAGGGAGTGACCTCTGTAGAAGAACAAATTGAAATTGCAAGGAGAAAGGCGGGTATCGAAAAATTTGAGAGCTATTCTTTGGAACGCTTTAAGGTGGTGAGACAT